>NZ_JBKBOV010000008.1:0-154908 GCF_046293535.1 Massilia sp.
GAGCAAGCCGCTACGCCCCCTGCGCCGGCAGCCGCCACGCCCGCTCCCGCCCAGCGTCCGCCCCAGGTCGTGATGCCGGCCGCGAGCGCGCCGGCCACCGGCAGCCTGCTGCAGACCATCCTGGCCCTGATGCTGGTGCTCGGCCTCTTGATCGGCCTGGCCTGGTTCATGAAACGTTTCGGCCCGCGCGTCATGGGCGCCAGCGCCAACGTGAAGCTGGTCGGCGCGCTCAACATCGGCGGACGCGAACGGATCATGGTGGTCGAGGTGGGCAACCAGTGGATCGTCGTCGGCGCTTCGCCGGGACGGGTGAATGCCCTGGCCACCATGCCGCGCCAGGAAGGCGCGCAAGCCGATGGCGCCACGCTCGCCCCGCACACGCCAGGCGCCGGCAGCTTCGGCGACTGGCTCAAGAACACGATAGACAAACGTAATGCGAAATAAGAAATTCCTGCTGGGCGCCGGCGTGGCTTGCCTGGCGCTGCTGCCGCTGGCCGTGCTGGCCCAGCCGGGCATCCCGGCCTTCACCACCAGTCCGGCCCCCGGCGGCGGCACGCAATACTCGCTGCCGGTCCAGACCCTGATCCTGCTCACCGCGCTGACCTTCCTGCCGGCCGCGCTCCTGATGATGACGGCGTTCACCCGCATCATCATCGTGCTGTCGCTGCTGCGCCAGGCGCTCGGCACCCAGACCGCGCCGCCCAACCAGGTGATGGTCGGGCTGGCGCTGTTCCTGACCTTCTTCGTGATGGGCCCTACTTTTGATCGCGCCTATACCGAGGCCTACCTGCCGCTGCAGCAGAACAAAATGCAGATGAGCGAGGCGCTCGAGCGGGGCGTGGTGCCGTTCAAGGAATTCATGATCAAGCAGACCCGCGAGTCGGACCTGGCGCTGTTCGTCAAGATCTCGCGCTCGCCCGCGCTGCAGGGCCCCGAGGACGTGCCGCTGCGGGTCCTGATCCCGGCTTTCGTGACCAGTGAGCTGAAGACCGCCTTCCAGATCGGCTTCGCGATCTTCATCCCCTTCCTCATCATCGACATGGTGGTGGCCTCGGTGCTGATGGCCATGGGTATGATGATGATGTCGCCCGCCGTCATTTCGCTGCCGTTCAAGCTGATGCTGTTCGTGCTGGTCGACGGCTGGCAGTTACTGCTGGGTTCGCTGACCCAGAGTTTTTATTAGGACAACGCACATGACTCCCGAATCCGTCATGACCATGGGCCGCACCGCGATGGAGATCACGCTGATGGTCTCCGCCCCGTTGCTGCTGGTGGCGCTGATCATCGGCCTGGTCATCTCCATCTTCCAGGCCGCGACCCAGATCAACGAAGCGACCCTGTCCTTCATCCCCAAGCTGGTCGGCGTGTTCATCGCCCTGGTGCTGGCCGGGCCGTGGATGCTGTCGGTGATGCTCGACTACATGCGCGGCGTATTCACCGGTATTCCCGGCCTGATCGGCTGAGCGGCTGATCGGCTGACAGGGGGACCGCACGCGTGCTGAGCCTGACCACGGGCGAGATGAATGCCTGGATCGCGGGGCTGCTGTGGCCGCTCACGCGCATCCTCGGCCTGGTCGCCGCCGCGCCGCTGTTCGGCAATGCCGGCGTGCCGATGTCGATCAAGGTGGCGCTCGGCGTGCTGCTGGCCAGCGTCATCGCCCCCACCGTGCCCGAGATTCCCGCGGTCGACCCGGGCTCCTGGGCCGGCATCCTGATCCTGGTGAAGGAACTCCTGATCGGCGTGGCGATGGGCTTCGCGATGCGCATCGTGTTCGCCGCCATCGAATACGCCGGCGAGGTCGCCAGCATGACCATGGGCCTGGGCTTCGCGGTGTTCTTCGACCCGGCCACCAGCGGCCGCTCGGCGGCGGTGGCCCAGTTCCTGACGCTGGTGGCGACCATGGCCTTCCTGGCCGTGAACGCCCACCTGGTGCTGCTGGCGGCGCTGGCCGAAAGCTTCCACACGCTGCCGATCTCGGCCACGCCCTTTTCGGGCAACGCGCCGCTCGAATTGGCGCGCTGGGGCGGCAAGATCTTCTCCACCGGGCTGCAGCTGTCGCTGCCGATCGTGGCCGCCCTGCTGGTCACCAACGTGGCCCTCGGCATCCTGACGCGCGCCGCGCCCCAGCTGAACATCTTCGGCATCGGCTTCCCGGTGACCCTGGGCGTGGGCTTCCTGACCCTGAGCCTGGCCATGCCCTACCTCGGCATGCCGATCGTGAACCTGTTCAACGAGGGGATCGAGAAGGGGCGCGCGGTGCCGCGCGCGGGGGCGATACGCAATGCCGCGCCGCCGCCGGCGCCGGCGGCGCCGAACCCCGTGCAGGCCGCACCAGGCTAGAACCGATACGGCTTGCCGGTCCGGCGCGCCCGCGAAAGCGGTTTTCGGCTAGGGTAGCGGCATGAAGACGACCCACCGACTGCGCGCGGCCAGCGTCCTGGCTGTCCTCTCCCTGGGCGCGGCCGCCGCGCCCACCCCGCCCGCCGTCCGCGCCGAGATCGACGCCCTGATGGCGAAGATGAGCGCGTCGAACTGCCAGTTCGAGCGCAACGGCAGCTGGCACAGCGCCCCTGAAGCGCGCCAGCACCTGCTGCGTAAGCTGCAATACATCGAGAAGCGCCGCGAGACGCTCGCCAGCGCCGAGCAGTTCATCGGCGTCGCCGCGTCGAAAAGCAGCTTCTCGGGCAAGCCCTACCGGGTCAAATGCGGCAGCGGCGAGTCCGTGCCCAGCCGCGAATGGCTGATCCGCGAACTGAAAGCGCTGCGCGCAGCCGGCCGCACGTCCCCTCCCTGAGCGCGCTTGTGCCCGGACAAACGGCTGTCGCCTCCGGCGTCGAAAAGTATTTTCCGTAATTAAATGGTGCTAATGTAGCTGCTTTCATCACGCGAGGGCGATCATGTTCAAGAAACTGGCAGCGGAAGCACTGGGCATCAGCGATATCGGCGTCATCGTCGGTCCCGCCGACTACAACAAGGTGGACGCGGACGACTATCTGTTCAGCGAAGACGGCGAACAGATCTTCTTCCTCATCAAGAGCAAGAAGGACGAGTACTGCTTCACCAACCTGGCGCTGATCCACGTGGACGGCGATTCGGCCGTGTCCTCGAAGCGCTCGATCAAGCGCTACGACTACGCCTCGCACCAGATCTCGGGCGTGAGCATCGAGACCGCCGGCACGCTGGACATGGACATCGAACTCAAGTTCAGCCTGGACGGCACGGTCTTCTCGATCGACGTCAAGAAGACCCACATCGAACAGCTCAAGGACATCTACAAGGCCTTGATCACCATCGGCAAGCAGCAGCACCGCAACGCGGTATGCCGCGACAACGCGCTGCGCGCGCTCGATGCCGTGGCCTCGGTACACAAGCTGAACGTGGCGCCCGGCGAAAACGGCATCGTCGGCGTCTACGGCGACCTGCTCTCGGCCCTGAACACCGCCATGTTCGACACCCACACCAAGCGCGATTTCAGCGACGTGTTCACCAAGTACATCCACAACTAAAACCAAACCGGGGTCAGGTCTGACATTTGGACACGACCTCGTCAGTAGCATAGACCCACGGCCGAGCTCGTGTCTGAATGTCAGACCTGACCCTCAAAAAAAAGACCAGGCCGAAGCCTGGTCTTTTGCTATCTACCGACGATCAAGCGATCAGTAGGTGTAGCTCGCAGCGATGCCGAAGCGGCGGAACTGCTGGGCCCAGCCACCGCGCCAGTTGATCGGCGCTTCGCGACCAAAGACGTTGTCGACGTAGGCGTTCAGCTTGACGTGCGGGATGCCCGTGTAGGCCAGCGCATAGTTCCAGGTGGTGTTGCTGCCGACGCGGCCGCAGGTGTCCATGTACTGGGCAGCCACGTTCTGGGTCTTGCAGTAGGTCGGTTGCGCAATGCTGTTGGTGCTGTAGCCGCTGGCGAAGTTGGCGGTGACGGCGTGGTCGAAGTCACCTTGCTTCATGTAGGCCTTGGCCACCATGGTCAGGCGCGAACCGTAGTCGTAGGTGCCGGTTTCGTTCGGACCGTAGGCGTTGTCGGTGACGCTGAAGGTCTGGAATTTCCAGACATAGCTGCCCTCGAGGCCCAGGCGCACGGTCTGGCCCAGCACGCTGAAGCGGCCCTTGCCGTCGAAGTCGAAGCCCTGCACGCGGGTACGGCCGCTGTTGACGTACGGGTTGTAGATCATGCCCAGCTGACCGACCGGGTAGGCCAGGGTCGTGTTCGGAGCATACTTCTTCGCCAGAGCCAGGAACTGGTTGTCGTTGGCGCTGCTGTCGATACGGACCAGCTGGCCAGCCGGCAGGGCGTCTTCGCCGCGCAGGATGTCGACCACCGCACGGCTGCCGATTTCGTTACGGCGCTCGATGAAGTAGTAGTCCAGGCCCGCGCTCCAGTTCTTGATCGGCTCGAACACCACGCCGGCGGTCAGCGAACGCGAGGTTTCCGGCTTCAGGTCCGGGTTCGACGACACGAAGCTCGGCAGGCCGCCCACGCATTCCGCGTTGCGGAAGCTGTTGGCCTGGGTCTTGTCCGCGCTGGTGGCGTTCGGTGCGTTCTGCACCAGAGCGTTCAGCTGGTTGGCGATCGGGCAGCGCTTCGGATCGTTGACGCTGGTGGCCACCGAGGAGCGGCCCAGGCCGTTACCCGATTCGACCACGTTCGGTGCGCGGAAGCCGCCCGAAGCGGTCGCGCGCAGCAACAGGCTGTCGGTGACGGTGTACTTCAGGCCCAGCTTCGGCGACACGTGCGCGTCCTGGTTGTCCGACTTGTCCAGGCGGGCTGCGGCGTCCAGCACCAGCTTCTTGGTCAGCGGCACGCGGGCTTCGGTGAACAGCGCGTACTGGTTGACCTTGTCGTCGACCTGCAGGCCGAAGATGCCGACCAGCTCGCCGCGCAGCACGTTGTCCGAGCTCGCCATGCGGTGGGCGGTGTTACGGATGTCGGTGCCGATTGCAACGCTCAGCGGACCTGCCGGCAGTTGCATGACTTCGCGGGTCACGGTGGCGTCGAAGAACTTGATGGTTGCTTCGCCGTCGGTGGTACGGACCGGGAACATCGCGTTCAGCAGCGCCGGGTCGTTCTGCTGGCCGAACTTGTACTTGTTGTTGACGATCGCGTCGACGTAGCCCTTGGCGCTGACGGCGCGGGTTGCCTTGTTGGCGGTCGACTTCATCCAGCCTGCGGCCGATTTCCAGTCCCAGCCGGCGTAGGTGCCGTTCAGGGTCAGCATCACGCGCGACTGCTCGCTGTCGGTGGTGTTGAAGTTGAAGCCGTCGCCGGTGTCCATCAGGCGGGCACGGTATTCAACCGGGTAGTTGTACGGGTTCTTCGGATGGCCGACCGGCAGCTTCGGGTACGAGAACGGACCCACCATCTTGCCTTCCATCACGTTGTACCAGATCGAGGACGAGGTGGTGGTGCTGCCGTTGCTCATGTTGAACGGCGTGACGATGTAGTCGTTCTCGGCGCCGGCGTGCATGACCTCGAAGCTGGCGTCGATGTCCTTGCCGATGCGGAAGCTGGTGACGCTGGTGAGGGCGTAGCGCTTGTTGTCGGTGCTCAGGCCGCTGTACGGCAGGATGTCCATCTTGCACAGCTTGTCGGTCGGATCGATGGCGCCGGCCGGGCAGCCAGGGGCCGCCACGTAGTTGGACGCGCTGGTGTAGTAGTTACCGGTCGGCGAGAAGGCGCTCTTCGCGTCCCAGGTCGAGCGGCCCGGGGTCAGGCGGTGCCAGTCCGGGTAGTACGGGCGCAGGTCGCCGGTGCTGTAGCCGTCGCGCTTGTAGACTTCGGCGGTGACGTAGGTGTTGAAACCGTTGGTGTCGATGTCGCCCCAGCCTGCGATGAAGGACAGGTTGCGGTTACGGTTGTCCTTCAGGTGTTCCGATTCGCGGTAGCCGCCGCGGATACGGAAGCCGGTGAAGTCCTTGCGCAGGACGAAGTTGATGACCGATGCGATCGCGTCGGAGCCGTAGATTGCCGATGCGCCGTCCTTGAAGACTTCGACGCGCTCGATCGCGTCGGCCGGGATGGCGTCGAGGTTGGTGAAGCTTTCCTGGGCATTGTCGAACAGGCCGTAAGGCGCGATGCGGCGGCCGTTGACCAGCACCAGGGTGGCAACCTTGCTCAGGCCGCGCGAGGAGGCGGACGAGGAACCGGTCGCGAAGCTGCCCGAGCTGGCGGTTGCCGAGTTGCTGCCGGCATAGACCGAGGCGGTGGAAGTCAGGATGCCCAGGGCGGTCGATTCGCCGGTCTTCTCGATGTCGTCGCGGTTCAGGACGTGGATCGCGGCGGCGGCTTCGGCTTGGGTGCGCTTGATGCTCGAACCGGTCACTTCCACGCGCTGCATCTTTTGCGTCTCGATCGGCGGTGCTTCCTGTGCGCCGACGAATGCCGGGAAGGCCATGCTCAGAGCGACAGCAATCGCGCTCTTGTTAAAAGTACTCTTGTGCTTCAAAACGACTCCTGGACAAAGAATTTTTCTAGTAACGCCGTATTGCTTGCAGCTTTACATGCTGCTGTTGAGCAATACGAACAAATACTCTTACATAACATTGCTTTGGCGCAAAGGCACAACAAGGTTTTTTTGATATGCACGCTGGATAGCGCCGAGTTTCGTCGCAAAATTGATACGTTTTGTTACTTGATGGGCAAGGCTGTTACATCAGCTTCATGCGTTCGTCATAAAAATATGCACGCCCGCCCGGGTTTGCAGGCAGTACGCAAGCTGACTTTCCCCTCGTCATGGGGGTATCAATACGAGCCGAGCACACAAACAGCCGAGCTTCAAGTCTTACCAAAAGAAGATGGAAAACCGGGCGCAACCGCGCTAATAAAAAGGCGCTGTTCTCGGGAACAGCGCCAAAAAAAAGCCGGCTTTACGCCGGCTTCGAATGCCTTGATTAGCCTCGCCTACAGGTAATTGAAGAGCGACAGCCCCGACATTGTCTTGAACGACATCTGCGCCGCCTGCAGCGTGGTTTGCTGCATGGAGAAGTCGGAAATCGCCTTGACCATGTCCAGGTCCTGCAAATCGCCCAGGGTGGCCGCGTACTGGATGTCGAGGTCGTCCCCGGCGCTGTCGAGGTAGTCGAGTTCCTTCATGTGCGCGCCGACCGAGGCCTGCACGGTCAGCACGTTGTCGTGGGCCGACTTGAGGTTGTCCAGCGCCGTGTTCAGGTTGTTGGTCAGCGCCGCCTTGCCGGTCGAGCCATCGGCCGGGGCGCGCAGCGCGCCGATCAGGTCGGTCACGGTGCTGAACACCGACTGCTTCTTGCTCGGCTCCACCGTGAACACGTCGGCGTCGGCCGGCTCGCCCTTGATGTCGAAGCTCAGGCCGCCGAAGCTGAGCGTCTTGCCCGGCTCGTAGGTCTGGTTCTCGTGGCCCGGGACGGCGGTGCCGGTGGCGCTGTCCACCACCGTGTAGGTGGTGACGGCCGGGGTGCCGGTCACGGTGAACGTGAGCTCGTAGCTGCGTCCCAGGTTGGCTTGCGGCCGGTCGACCACCGCCCCCGAGGAGATGATGGCGGCGCCCTTGTTGTTCTTGTCGGCCTGGGTCTGGAAGACGCCGTTGCCGGTCGGGTTGTTCTCGAACACGGCGGTGCCCGAGGCCGACAGCGGGATCTTGCGCGAGGCGCCCACCTGCAGCTGGCGCTGGCCCTGGTCGCCCTGGTAGGCGGCGCCGGCCGGGGTGCGGGTGAAGGGCTGGGTGGTCGCCATGTAGCCGGAGAACAGGAAGCCCCCTGCCCCGTCGGTGGTGTTGGCCACCCCCAGCAGGTCTTCCAGGCGGCCTTCCAGCTCGGTGGCGAGGGCCTCGCGGTCTTGCGGCAGCATGGTGCCGTTGCCGGCATTGACCGCCAGCTGCTGGATGTCCTGCAGCAGGTTGCCGGCATTCTGCAGCGCGCCTTCGACCATCGACAGCGAAGAACGCGCGTTGGCGCGGTTGGTGGCGAACTGGCTGTTCATCTCCTTCGACTGGCTCACTTCCAGGGCGCGCGCCGAGGCCACCGGGTCGTCGGCCGGGGTCAGGATGCGGCGGTTGGTCGAGAGCTGGTTCTGGGTGCGCGCCAGGGCGCTCTGCAGCGTGTTGAGCTGCGAGGTGGCGTTGTTGTAGATCGACTGGGTGCTGATGCGCATGGGCGTCTCTCGTTACGTGTTCGTTGCCTGTTAGCGGCCGATCGACAGCAGGGTGTCGAAAATGGTGCCGGCGATCTGCATGACCTTGCCCGCGGCCTGGTAGGCCTGCTGGTACTTGATCAGGTTGGTGGCCTCTTCGTCCAGGTTCACGCCCGAGACGTCGGCGGCGCTGGCCTTGGCCTGGGTCAGCAGCGCGCCGGCCGCGCTGCCGTTGACCTGCACTTCGCGGGTCTTGTTGCCGACCGTGCTGACCAGCTGCGCGTACGAGGACTGGATCGTGGCGCTGCCGTTGTTGAAGATGTTCTTGGTCTGCAGGTCGCCCAGCAGGCCGATGTTGCGGGTGTCGCCCACGCCACCCGCATTGCCGGCGATGGTGAAGGTGTCGCCGTTGCCGGGCGCGCCCTTCATCGTCACGCTGATGCCGCCGAAGGTGTAGGTGGAACCGGCCGCGAAGGGCACGCCGGTGGCCGGCGCCGGGTAGTCGGTCACCACGCCGGCGCTGTCCTTCACGCTCACGGCGCTGCCGGGCGGGAAGCCCGAAAGGTTGCCGCTGGCGCCGTTGAAGCTCAGGGTCACGGGCAGCGCCGGGGCGCCGCTCAGGAAGTTCGCGTCGACCTTGCTTTCGCTGATCTTGGCGTTGCCGGTGTTGCTGAGCGGCTCGCTGGTGACGATCGGCGCGGCGGCGGCGATCTCCCCGACGTGCCCGACCAGCAGGTTGAAGTTGGCGGCCCCGCCGATGGTCGGGCGCACCAGGAATTCGTCGTCCTTGGCGGCCAGGCCGGAAATCGTGAAGTCGATGCCGTCGATGCTCACCGTGGTGCCGGCAGCGTCGTAGGGCGTGACCGCGGTCGACTTGTTGTCCGACAGGCGGATCACGTTGTAGTTGCTGCCGTCGAACTCGATCTTGTAGTCGCTGTCGGCCAGCTTGCCCGGGTCGCTCACCTTGGCCTGCACCGCGGTGGTGCTGGACAGCGCGTTGTTGATGTTCTTGCCCACGTAGGCCGGCGCCACGCTGAAGAATTCCTTGCCCGCCACGCCGTTCTGGTCGAGGCCGAGCTTGTGCTGGGCGTTGAATTCGATGGCCAGGCCGATCGCGAGCTTGCCCATGGCGCTCTGGGCCGGATCGAGGCTCCTGGCGCGGAAATCGAGGGCGCCGCCGAGCGTGCCGCCGGACAGGGCGTTATCGGCCAGCACGGTCACTTTGCTGCCGGTTACGTAGCCCACTTCCACGCGCGTCTGGTCGAAAGGCGACTTGGTGGCCGCCAGCTGGAAGCTGCGTGCCCCCACCACCAGCGGCTGGCCGCTGCCGATCGAGACTGTCAGGCTGTTGTTATCCCCGGGCATGACGCTGGCCTTGACCTGGGTGTTCAGTTCCATCACCAGCTGGTCGCGCTTGTCGAGCAGGTCGTTCGGCGCGTGCTGCTGGGCCGAGGCGAAGCTGCCGATCTTGTCGTTCAGGTCGGCGATCTGCTGGGCATAGGAGTTGATCAGGGTGACGCTGGTCTGGACGGTGCTGTTGACGCCTTCGCGGATCTCTTCCAGGCGCGCATCGAGGGCCTGGAAGCGCGTCGCCAGGGTGTCGGCGGCGGTCAGCATCGAGTCGCGCGAGGGCACCGAGGCGCGGTTCGCGGCCATGTTCTGGATGCCCTTGAAGAAGCCCTGCAGCGACGGCGACAGGCCGGCGGTCTGGTCGGCCAGCATGTTGTCGATCTGGCTGATCTGGCTGTGGTACGAATCGAGGCCGCTCTTGCTGGCCTGGGCGGTACGCACCTGCGAGTTCAGGAATTCGTCGCTGTAGCGCTTGATCTGGGAAATCTGGGTGCCGGTGCCCTGGAAGCCCACGCCGGTATCGAGCATCGGGGCGGTGGCCTGCACCACCACCTGGCGGTTGTAGCCGGCCACGCCGGCGTTGGTGATGTTATGGCCGGTCGTCGACAGGCCCGCCTGTGCCGCGAACAGGCCGCTCTTGCCAATGCTGAGGAGGTTACCGGACATTATTTTTCCTTCTTAACAGTTCTATCTACGGCAGCAAAACTGAAAACTTGATTCGGCTGTTCGTAGGGTGGGCGGGTCTCCCGCCCACGCGGTGATAGTTGGCGGCAAGATCATTGAGCACGAGAGCGGAGCCGATAACAATCGCCGCGTGGGCGGGGAACCCGCCCACCCTACGAACATCAGGCCAATGAATTCTTGATCACGCGGGTCAGCTTGGCCGCATACTGCGGATCGGTGGCATAGCCGGCGCGCTGCAGTCCTTGGGCGAAGGCCGCGGCGTCGCCGCCGCTGTCCAGCACTTTTTCGTAGCGCGGATTCTTGGCCAGCAGGTTGGCGTAGTCCTTGAACGAGTCCGCCGGCGTGTCGTAGGCGCGGAAGCGCTCCACTTTCTGGCGCGCCACGCCGTTGACGTACTCGGTGGTCACGGCGGTGGCAACCTTGCCCTTCCAGCCGGGGCCGGCCTTGATGCCGAACAGGTTGTTGCTGCTGGTGCCGTCGGCGTTGCGGATCATGCGCTTGCCCCAGCCGCTTTCCAGCGCCGCCTGGCCGAGCATGAACTTGGCCGGCACGCCGGTGGCGCGCTCGGCCTCGGCCGCGTGGACATGCAGCTTTTCCTGGAAGGCGCGCACGTGGGCCGGCTGGACCCGGCCGCTGGCGGTGGTCAGGGGCAGCACCGGCGCGCCCGGCTGGGTGGCGCCGGTCTTGATCATGGTCGCCGCGTCCATGCCCGGACGCATGCTGCCGTCGAGCGGCGCCATGCTCGATGCCGCGGCGGCGGCCTTGCCGGCCGCGGCGGCATACGCGCTGCCGTCGGCGCCGATCGCCAGCGCCTGCGCGCCCATCTGGTTCGCGGTCAGCTGGCGGGTCAGCACGTCGGCCAGGCCCATGCCGCGCTTGGCCAGGTTCTGGCTCAGCTGCTGGTCCAGCATCCCCGTGAACATCTTGCTCTGCTGGTTGTCCATGATCCCCTCCTGCGGGGTCGCTTCGCGCATGCTCTTCATCATCATGTTGATGAACATGGCTTCGAACTGCGTGGCCGCTTCCTTCAGCGCGGCGGGCGAGCCGTTCCTGGCGCCTTGCTTGAGTTCGCCCAGGCCCTTGGTGTCGAGGGCAAACTTGCTGGTCAGGTCGGTGGAGGGAGAGCCGATCATGGTATCTGGAGTGCGTTAAATGATTTCGAGTTCGGCGCGCAGCGAACCGGCGGCCTTGAGCGCCTGCAGGATGGCCAGCAGGTCTTGCGGCGTGGTGCCGATCGAATTCATGGCCTTCACCACTTCGGCCAGCGAGGCGCCGCCCTTGACCATCAGGACGCGGCCCGGGTCCTTCTTGACGTCGACCGAATTGTTGCGGGTGACGGCGGTGCCGCCCAGCGAGCCCGGGGCCGGCTGGCTGACGCTGGTCTCGGCGCCCACCGTCACGGTCAGGTTGCCGTGCGAGATCGCGCAGCTTTCCAGCATCACGGCCTGGTTCATCACGACCGAACCGGTGCGCGCATTCATGATCACCTTCGCCGCGTCCCTGGCGCGCGACACGTCGATGCTTTCCAGCTGGCCGATGAAAGCCACCCGCTGGTCGCTCGAGGACGGGGTGCGCACGCGGATCACGCGGCCGTCCAGGGCGGTGGCGATGCCGGCGCCGAACTGGTCGTTGATGGCTTCGACCACCCGGGCGGCGGTCGAGAAATCGGTCTGGTTCAGCTCGAGGCGGATCTGGTTGTCCGCGCCGAGGTTCGACGCGACGGCGCGCTCGACGGTGGCGCCGCCCGAGATCTTGCCGACGGAAAGGTGATTGACCTGCACCTGGGCGCCGCCGGCCTGGGCGCCGACGCCGCCGACCAGCACGTTGCCCTGGGCCATGGCGTACACCTGGCCGTCGGCGCCGTGCAGCGGCGTCATGAGCAGGGTGCCGCCGCGCAGGCTCTTCGCGTTGCCGATCGAGGACACGGTGATGTCGATGGTCTGGCCCGGCTGGGCGAAGGCCGGCAGCGAGGTGGTGACCATCACGGCCGCGACGTTCTTCAGCTGCAACTGCACGCCCGGCGGCAGGTTGACGCCCTTCTGCTGCAGCATCGCCTGGATCGACTGCACGGTGAAGGGTGTTTGACTGGTCTGGTCGCCGGTGCCGTCCAGGCCCACGACGATGCCGTAGCCCGACAGCTGGTTCTGGCGCACGCCGGCGATGCTGGCGAGGTCCTTGATGCGCTCGGCCTGGGCCAACGGGGCGGCCCCGAGCAGCGCGGCGCAAATCAAGGCGGTGGAAGCGAATTTCATGACAACGGTCCTCAGAACGGCAGCATCGACTGGAAGAAGCGCGAGAACATATTGCTCAGCTCGGCTTTGTCGACGCGGCTGTTGGTACGGTATTCGACCCTGGCGTCGGCGATCACGGTCGACGAGACGATGTTGCCGGGCTGGATGGTGTCCGGCGCCACTATGCCCGAGAAGCGGATGAACTCGACGCCCTTGTTCATCGCCACCTGTTTCTCGCCGGCGACGATCAGGTTGCCGTTGGGGAGCACTTCGGTGACCGTGACACCGAGCATGCCGGTGAAGTTGTTCGAGGCGCTCTGGGTGTCGGCGTCGGCAAACTTGTTCGCGCCTTCGAGGCCGACGTTCGCGCCGATGCGCGCCTGCAGCGGGCCCGGCACCGCGAAGCTGGCGCTGCCCGACTTGCTGCCGGTGCTGGCGCCCGACTTGCCGGCCGAGGTGCGCTCGCTGATGTTCACCGTCAGCAGGTCGCCGATGTGGCGCGCGCGCCGGTCTTCGAACATCGGGCGGTAGCTGCCCGCGTTGTAGATCGCCCCGTCGGTCGCGGGCGCGGCCTGGACCAGCATCGGACGGCTCGACGTCGGGCCCTGCACGATGGTGCTCGGGGTGGTCGAGCACCCGGCAATGGCGGCCAGCGCGGCCGCGGCGAAGAAGGATTTCATGCGCATGTTCGTATTACAGCTGCGCCAGCTTCTGCAGCATCTGGTCGGAGGTGGTGATGGCCTTGCTGTTGATCTCGTAGGCGCGCTGGGTCTGGATCATGTTGACCATCTCCTCGACCACGTTCACGTTCGACGATTCGACATAGCCCTGCATCAGCACGCCCGCGCCGTTGGTGCCCGGCACGTTCAGGTTCGGATTGCCCGAAGCGCCGGTTTCGACGTACAGGTTCTCGCCGCGCGATTCCAGCCCGGCCGGGTTGATGAAGGTGGCCAGCTGCAGCGAACCGATCTGGGTCGGCGCCACGGTGCCCGGCAGCTTCACCGACACCGTGCCGTCGCGGCCGACGGTGAAGGATTCGGCATTGGCCGGGATGGTGATGGCGGGCTGGACCACGAAGCCGCTGGAGGTGACCAGCTGGCCGTTCTGGTCGGTCTGGAAGGAGCCGTCACGGGTATAGGCCTGGGTGCCGTCCGGCATCAGGACCGGGAAGAAACCCGAACCGTTGACCATCACGTCTTTCGAATTGCCGGTCAGCTGCGGGTTGCCCTGCGTGTGGATGCGCTCGGTGGCGACGGTGCGCACGCCGGTGCCGATCTGCAGGCCCGACGGCAGGTTGTTCTGCTGCGAGGACTGGGCGCCGGGCTGGCGGATGTTCTGGTACAGCAGGTCCTCGAACACCGCACGCGAGCGCTTGAAACCGCTCGTGCTCACGTTGGCGAGGTTGTTCGAGATGACGTCGAGGTTGGTTTGCTGCGCTTCGAGGCCGGTCTTGGCGATAAACAGCGAACGGATCATGGGATTCTCCTTTTGGCGACGGACGAAGTCCGCCACGTACAGGAGAATTATGCTGGAGCAACTATCAATTCAAAGCGAGGATCTGGGTGGCTTTCGCCGCGTTATTCTCGGCGTTCTTCAACAGGCTCATTTGGGTCTCGAAGGAACGTGCCAGGCTGATCATGTTCACCATCGAATCGACCGCGCTGACGTTGCTGCCCTCGAGGGCGCCGCCGGCCACGGTGACGAGCGGGTCGGCCTGCGCCGTGCCGCCGTCCTTCAGGCGGAACAGGCCGTCGTCGCCGCGCACCATGTTCTCCGCCGGGGGATTCACGAGCTTGAGCCGGCCCAGGATGTTGGCGGCCGCCGGCTGGTCGGTGGTGGAGATGGTCGAAATGGTGCCGTCGCCGCCCACGGTGACGGTGACGTCGGGCGGAATGGTGATCGGGCCGCCCTCGCCGGCGATGGTGGCGCCGCCGGCGGTGGTGAGCAGGCCGTTCTGGCTGGTCTGCAGGGAGCCGTTGCGGGTGTAGGCCTCGGTGCCGTCCGGCATCTGCACCGCGAACCAGCCCTGGCCCTTGACGGCGACGTCGAGCTCGCGTCCGGTGATCTGCAGCGCGCCCGGGGTGAAGTCGGCCGCCGGGGTCGAATTGACCACGAAGGCGCGCGTCGGCAGGCCTTCGCTCTGCACCGGCACGGCGCGGAACACGTCCAGCTGGGCACGAAAGCCCGTGGTGTTCACGTTGGCCAGGTTGTTCGAGGTGGTGGCCTGCTGTTCCAGGATGTGCTTGGCGCCGCTGGCGGCGGTGTAGATCAGGCGGTCCATTCTTGTTACTCCTTGTTGCGGCTGCTCTGCGGCTGGTTGAACGCGCGGTCGGCAGAGCCGACCACCCTACAAAAACCCGCGGCGCCGTAGGGTGTTCGGCTTCGCCGACCGCGCGTTCAACTCACGTATGAATTAACGCAAATTGACGAGGGTCTGCAACACCGAATCCTGCGTCTTGATGGTCTGCGCATTCGCCTGGTACACGCGCTGCGCGGTGATCATGTTGACCAGTTCCGCGGTCAGGTCGACGTTCGAGCTCTCCACCGCCGATTGCTGCAGCACGCCGAAGCTGCCCGAGTTCGGGGTGCCAAGCAGCGGCACGCCCGAGCTGGCCGATTCGGCCCAGGCATTGTTGCCCAGCGGCTCGAGGCCGTTCGGGTTGGTGAAGTTGGCCAGGATCACCTGACCCAGCGGCTTGGTCTGGCCGTTGCTGTACTGGCCCAGGATGGTGCCGTCCTGGCCGGTGGTGAAGCGCTGCAGGTTGCCGGCCGCGTAGCCGTCCTGGATCAGCTTTTTCTCGCTGGTGACGGTGCCGTACTGGGTGGTGCCGTCGTAGTCGATGGTGAGCGGCAGGGTCAGTTCGGAACCGGTCGACGGGTAGACCGGGAGGGTCACCGCCAGCTTGCCGGCGGCGGTCGAGTCGACCTTGTTCAGGGCGCCGTTCGCATCGAACACCAGCTTGCCGACCGGGACGGCGGGCACCTTGATGACCTTGGCCATGGCCGCGTCGACCTGTTCCGCCGTTGCGCCCGGCACCGCCGCGGCATTCGCGGCCGCGGTAGCGATCTCGGCCTGGTTGTCGGCGGTGCCGCCGGCGCCGCCGGCGGCGGCCGACACCATGCCGGACGCGGCGGTGGCATAGGCGCTCAGGGCGGCGCTGATGGTGGCCGGCACCGGCGGCACGGCCTTGGTCGCAGCTTCCCAGTTGGCGCGCGCGGTGTTCACCGCGGCATGCGCCGGCGTGCTGCCGGTGGCGGCAGCGGCCACCTTCAGGTTGGTCACTTCGGTGCCATTGTTGGCGGCGTACACGTCCCAGCTGCCCGGGCCGGTCTTGACGTAGAAGGTCGACAGCACGTGCGCATTGCCCAGCGTGTCGTACACGCTCATCGGGGTCTGCTTGTTGTAGGTGGTCGGGTCATCCGCCTTGAACGGCGCATTGGTCGGATTCAGGCTTCGCGAATCGAGGTTCAGCTCCATGCGCACGCTTTCGGTCTTCACCGGCGCCAGGTCGGAGGTATCGATCTGCAGCGGGGTCGGGGCGCCGGCCACCAGCTGGCCGTTCGGGTTCAGGCCATAGCCGGTCAGCTTGGCGCCCTGCGCGTTGATCAGGAAGCCGTTCTTGTCCAGCGAGAACTGGCCGTTGCGGCTGT
Organism: Massilia sp.; assembly: GCF_046293535.1. Lineage (NCBI taxonomy): Bacteria > Pseudomonadati > Pseudomonadota > Betaproteobacteria > Burkholderiales > Oxalobacteraceae > Massilia > Massilia sp. The sequence continues at coordinate 16,031 of NZ_JBKBOV010000008.1, forward strand.
ACTGCACCATGCCCGAGGCTTCGGTACGGAAGAAGCCGGCGCCGTTGATGGCGATGTCGAGCGGGTTGTTCGAGGCTTCGACGTTACCTTGCGTGAACTGCTGGGCGATGTTCGCCACCTTCACGCCGATGCCGGCCGAGATGCCGCCGGCGCCGTTGAGCGAGTTGGCGTAGACGTCGGCGAACTGGGTGGTCGAACCCTTGAAGCCGACCGTGCTCGCGTTGGCGATGTTGTTGCCGATGACATCGAGGGATTTGGCTGCACCGTTCAAGCCGCTCAGACCTTGCTGGAAAGACATGTTTTACTCCTGGAGAGAGGTGAAGTAAGCGGCTCGGCTTACAGGACTTGTTTGATATCGGCCATCGTGACGGCGCCCTTGACCGGCAGGTTCAGCTTGATGCCGTCCTTGCCGCCCGTGGTGACGCTGGCGACGCTGTCGAACGACAGGGTGCGCGCATCCTTCAGTTCTTCGCCGCCGCGGGTCGCCACCACCTTGTAGGTATAGGTGCCGTTCGGCAGCACGATCGGCTTGCCGTCGGCGTCGAGCTTCTCCGGGTCGGGCACGCCGTCCCAGGCGATCGGCACGACGCCGGCTTCCTGGGCGCCCAGGTCAATGGTGGCGACTTCCTTGCCGGTGGTGTTGCTGGTGATGACCACCTGCACCTTGTCGGCCGCGCTGTCGAGTTCGACGCCGAGGATGGCCTTGCCATCCTGGAGGCCCAGCTTGTAGCCCTCGACCAGCACGCCGTGGCCGATCAGGTTGGTCGCCTGCATCGCTTCGGCCGACTGGTAGCTGCTCTTGAGCGACTCCAGGGTGGCGTTGAGCTTGTTGACGCCGGTGACGGTCGACAATTGGGCCAGCTGGCTGGTGACCTGGGCGTTGTCGAGCGGATTCAGCGGGTCCTGGTTCTTCAACTGGGTCACCAGCAGGGTCATGAACTTGTCGGTGTCGGCCTGGACGCTGTCGACTTGGGCCTTCTTGCCGTTCATGGTCGACATCAGGTCGCTGACGTTGGCGCCCGGGTTGGCGGTGTTAATCGTTGTCATGGGTGGTCAAGGCTGATGGGTTCTTATTGACCGAGGGTCAGGGTCTTGAGCAGCATGGTCTTGGCCGCGTTCATGGTCTCGACGTTGGTCTGGTAGGAGCGCGAAGCCGACAGCATGTTGACCATCTCGTCCACCACGTTCACGTTGGGCATGGCCACATAGCCCTTCTCGTCGGCCAGCGGGTGCTTGGGGTCGTAGACCTGCTTGAGCGGCGACGGGTCCTCGACCACTTCGCGCACGCGCACGCCGGTGGCGCCGGACTGCTGGGGCACGGCTTCGAACACGACCGCCTTGGCGCGGTAGGCTTCGCCGGTGGAGCTGGTGGCGCTGTCGGCATTTGCCAGGTTGGAGGCCACGGTATTCAGGCGCTGCGCCTGGGCGCTCATGGCCGAACCGGAGACGTTGAAGATATTGAAGAGCGACATAGTCTGTTAAACCTTTTTATTGTCCCTGGATGGCCGCCAGCAGGCCCTTGATCTGGCTGTTGATCATCGTGATGCCGGCTTCGTAGCGCAGCGCGTTGTCGGCGAACTGGTTGCGCTCGACGTCCATGTCCACGGTATTGCCGTCCACGCTGCCCTGCACTTCGCCGCGGTACAGCACCGGGGTGCCATTGGCGAGCACGTCGCCGGTGGCCGCGCCGCGCGGCATGTGCTTTTGGGCGGTGGTGGCCAGCGGCCCGCCGGCACCCCTGGACGCCAGGGCGTTCTGCAGCGCGTTCGAGAAATCGATGTCGCGCGCCTTGTAGTTCGGCGTGTCGGCGTTGGCGATGTTCGACGCCAGCAATTCCTGGCGCTGGGCACGCAGGGACAGGGCCGTTTCATTGAAACTCAGGTACTGGTCGATCTTGCCGATCATGCCGCCTCCGCTAGAGACTTGTTGGGACAGCACCGATGATACGTATGGGCAACACTTCCCAATCGATCGATAAAGATGGGCAAACCCCGGCTATTCAAAGTTTCGCTAGAGAATCCCACTGCCTAGAATGGCAGCATCTCCCACCTGCACCCGCCGGACTCGCCATGAAACGCACACTCGCCGCCGCCCTGCTCGTCCTTCTCGCCCCGCTCGCGAGCGCGCAACAAGGACATAACAGCGGCCGCCAGAACCTCCCTGCCCTGCGCACGGTCGTCGAGCAATACCTGCAGAGCCAGAGCGCCGGCCTGCCGGGCCAGGTGACGGTCAAGGTGGGCCAGGTCGATCCGCGCACCAGCCTGGCAAGCTGCCCGGCGCCGGAAGCCTTCCAGCAGCCGGGCGCGCGGGCGTGGGGAAAAACAACGGTCGGGGTGCGCTGCACCGCTCCTTCTGCCTGGACGGTGTATATTCAGGCCACCGTGCAGGTGATGGCGGACTATGTCGCGGCCGCCGTGCCGCTGGCCCAGGGCCAGCCGGTCGACGCCACCCAGCTCGTCATGATGAAGGGCGACATCGCCGCCATGCCGAACGGCATCATCACCGACATGGCCCAGGCCATCGGCCGCACCCCGACCGCCTCCCTGCAGGCCGGCACGCCGCTGCGCCTCGATACCTTGCGCTCGCGCCCGGTGGTCCAGCAGGGCCAGGCGGTGCGCCTGGTGTCGAAAGGAACGAATTTCTCGGTGTCGGCGGAAGCGAAGGCGATCAACAATGCCGGCGAAGGCCAGGTGGCGCAGGCGCGCACCCAGTCGGGCCAAGTCGTGAGCGGCACCGCGCGGGCGGGCGGGATCATCGAAGTGGCGATCTGAAACCACGCCGCATATTTTCATTGGACGGCCTTTTCTGCACTAAAGTTTGTGAACTCCTTGCCGATACAGGATGCAGATCCCGGAGTTTCCGCTCCGAACAGAGAAGGATGATGCTGTGAAAATCAACGATACCCTCAAGAGCAACCCAGGCCTTCAGCCGACCAACACCAACGGCGCCGCCAACGCACGCGGCGCCGACAAGGCCGCCACGACCGCGACGACAACCCAGGTCGCGACCGACAGCGTGCGCCTGTCCTCGCAGGGCCAGGCCATGGCCAATGCGGTGGGCGGCAACAACCAGGTGTTCGACACCAAGAAAGTCGAGCGCATCAAGATGGCCATCGCCGATGGCCAGTTCCAGGTCAACTCCGAGAAAGTCGCCGACGGCCTGCTCGACACCGTGCGCGACTTGCTCCATTCACGCAAGCGATAAACCTTCATGCCCACCAGCCCCATCTCGACCGTTTCCCAAGAACAGCAACACCTCAGCTCCTTGGTCGATCTGATGAAACAGGAACAGCAGCTGCTCGTCGCAGCCGACGCCGATGGGCTGGCGGAAACCACTCCCCGCAAGAACGCACTGCTGCAGGCGCTCGCCGATTTGTCGGCCCAGCGCCACGCGGCGCTGCTTGCGGCCGGCTGCGAAGGCTCGGAAGCCGGCATGGAACCCTGGCTAGCGGTGGGCGGCAATGACGACGCCCGCGCCCAATGGGAAGCGCTGCTGGCGCTGGCCCGGGAAGCCAAGGAACTCAACCGCGTCAACGGCATGCTGATCAACAAGCAGCTGGCGCACAACCAGGGCGTGCTCAATGCCCTGCGCATGCCGGCCGGCGCGGACGCGGGCGGCGTGTATGGGGCCAGCGGCCAAGCCATGGGAAGCGGGCCGTCGAAGCGCTATGTGATCGGCTGAGCCGTCCTTTCCTCCCAACGACAAGGGCCGCACGACGCGGCCCTTGCTCTTCCATCTTGACTCTTCTTATTTCTTATCGCTGGCCGTTCATGCGAAAGGAGTTCGCCTTTGCCGTCGGTGTACGGGCGGCAATGCGCTAGCGTCTCCGGGCAGGGCTGCCGCCTTGCCCGGCAATATCAGGCGCGCGGCGGCATTTTCTTGAGCGGCAGGATCCGATGGGCGATTCGCTCGCCGATGTCCTGCACGCGTGCCTTCAGCGTGACGTCCTCGAGCCGGTCGAGGCGCCGGGAAAAGTGGCTGACGCCGGGCAGGTCGACACCAAACAATTGCTGGCGGCAGGGCGAGTCGGCGAACTGGGCCAGGTCGGACGGCGCCGCACTCGCACGTGCCTTCATCCAGAAATGCGCATAGGTATAGATCAGGGACTTGCGCACCCGTTCCGTCAGGTTGTCCTCCGCCATGTGAAGCACGTGCGTATTGAACAGCACCGCGTCCCCCGCCCGCGGCACTACGCGCGTGACTGCCGACGAGCGCGCGAGCGTGGGCCTGTGCGGGTTGACGTGCAAGGGAGGAAAGCGGTGGCTGCCAGGGATGAAAGCCAGACATCCCTGCTCGGGAGCGAGGTCTTCGAAGAAGATGTGCAGCTTGACCAGAAGATTGTTCGTGTGCGCATGGTCGACGCCCAGCACGTGCGCCACATCCGAATGGAAAGGGCCGGTGAAGGTCGGGCCTGGAAAGAATAACCTTGCATTGGTATCGTTCAGCGCCAGGTCCTCGCCCACCGTCAACCGCAGCAGAGGCAACAACTGCGGCAGGTCGACAAGATCGACGAACACGGAGTCGGCGTCCAGGATACGCGGCAGGTCCACGAAGCTCGCGCCTTCCTTGCGCTGCCGTTCCACCTCGGCGGCGTGGCGCGTGTGCGCCGCTGCGAAGGCGTCCCGGACACGCTCCGTCATCCCGGCGCCCAGCACACCAGGCAGGTGCACGAAGCCCTGGGTATCGAATTGCAATTTTAGATCGAGCAGATCGTCGGCACTATACATGGCGATGCTTGGAAAAACAGCGGCGCCCCCAGGCGCCATGGTTGTCGAATCGGGATGAGGCGCCGCTTCATTGTTCGGCGCGGTGTCCGTTGGAAGCATGGGCCTGCAGGGGCTGGCGGATCGTCACCGGCTGCACCGCGCGTGCCGCCTGCCTGAACAAACGAATCTGTCCGCGCGTCGTGTCTTCCCAGCTGAACTGTTCCGCGTAGGCGCGGGTCGCACCGGCTTGCGGATCGCGTGAACGCAATTCGCGCACGCCGTCGACCACTGCGCAGGCCGAGTTGCCTGCCATGAGGACACCTGCGACGGGCCCGCGCACGACCTCTGGCGTTCCCCCAACATTGCTCGCGATTACCCTTGTTCCGCAGGCCATTGCCTCGAGCAGAACATTGGCCCAGCCTTCACGGCTGGACGCCAGCACCAGCGCATCGGCCGCGCTGTAGTAGGTACGCAGCTGTTCTTGAGTCATTGCTCCTGCCAGAGTGACACGGTCCGCGACACCCTCGGCGTGCGCGAGTGCAGTCAGGTGCCTGCGGTCCGGCCCGCTTCCCACGATGACGAGACGCGCATCCGGGATGCGGGGCAAAGCCGAGATGATGGAGGCATGCCCCTTGTGCGCGGCAAGATGCCCGACCGAGAGGAGCGTGAAATGCTCCATGCCCAGCGCTGTGCGGGCGGCGCTACGGTCCAGCGGTTTGAACAGATCGAGGTCGACGCCGTTGCGCAAGGTCGTGATGCGGGCCGGATCCATTCCGAAGCGCAGCATTTCATTCCTGAGCGCGTCGCATACGGTAATCATGCCGGCGGCATGTTCGCCTGCCCAGCGAATCATCCTGCCGGGAATGCGTCGGCGCATGATGAGATTGATATCCGTGCCCAATGCGGAAACGATCACCGGCTTGTTGAAGTACTTGCCCAGCAATACGGCGGCCACGCCGTCGGGATAGAAATAGTGCGCATCGATGAGGTCGAAATCGAATCCCTCGTCCAGCAGGCGCCCCATGACGCCACGCGCGGCAAGCGCCAGGCTCATGGGCGTCAGGTTGGCGCCCAGCTTGGGAATGACCGGATAGCGCGGATGGTAGACCTCGACGCCAATACGTTCTTCCGTGAGGGGCGCCATGGCGAACGTGCCGTATTCCCCGAACCGTTGGCCAGGAAATGGAAACCATGGTATCGGAGCGACGACCCTGGCCTGTATTTCACCTGTCGCAAGCTGATGGCGCAGCGTGGTTTCCGTGAAAATACCGTGATGCGGTTTTGCTGCGTTGGGAAATAGCGTACTGAATGTAAGAATTTTCATGACGCGCACAGCCCAGGAAAGGAAACCACGAACGCATCAGCGAAACCTTATTCGCTGCGTCATCTCAAGTGATCAAGCAGGCTGTAGCGCGAATTGAATGCAGGGCGTCACGAACCGGAAATCGTTATGCACTCTATCACAATTGGTTGCCAATTATCAAAATATTATCTTACTCGGGAGTTATTAGTTGAATTCCTGACATGCCGGCGCGCACGCGAACTTGGGCACCGGCCTGCGCCGGTGCGACGGGCTTGCGGCTCGCGGAAAGATTCGGTCAGCGTCGACTAAGCGGCCAGCTTGCTCAGCATCGCCGCAATCGCCTGCGGCTCGACCGGCCTGCTGAAGCAGTAGCCCTGCATCTGGTCGCAGCCGCGCTCCTGCAGGAAAGCCAGCTGCTCGCTGGTCTCGACGCCCTCGGCGATCACGTTCAGCTTCATCGAGTGCGCCAGCGCGATCACGGCGTTGACGATGGCCGCGTCGTCGGCGTCCCGGGTCAGGTCCATCACGAAGGAACGGTCGATCTTCAGGCTGTGGATCGGGAAGCGCTTCAGGCTGGCCAGGCTCGAGTAGCCGGTGCCGAAGTCGTCGATCGCCAGCTGCACGCCCATCGCGGCCAGGCGGCCCATGGTCTCGGTGGCCGCTCCCGGGTTCTCCATCAGCACGCTCTCGGTGATCTCGAGGGTCAGGAAGGCCGGATCGCAGCCGGTTTCCGCCAGCAGCGCGGCCACGCGCTGGGCCACGTCCTGGCCCAGGAACTGGCGCGCCGACAGGTTCACGCTGATGCGTACCGGGCTCAAGCCGGCGCGGCGCCAGGCCACCTGCTGGCGCATCGCGGTGGCCAGCACCCAGTCGCCGATCGGCACGATCAGGCCGGTTTCCTCGGCCAGCGGGATGAATTCGGCGGGCGAGACCATCGGCCCGCCCGCCGGCTGCCAGCGCAGCAGCGCCTCCACGCCGGAGACCACGCCGCTGCCGATGTTCACCACCGGCTGGTAATGCAGCAGGAACTCCTCGCGCTGCAGGGCGCGCTGCAGCGCGCCCTCCATGCGCAGGTGCAGGGCCGCCTGCTCGCCCATCTCGGCGGCGTAGAAGGAATAATGGTTGCCGCCCTTGCCCTTCGAGCCGTACATGGCGCTGTCGGCGTTCTTCAGCAGGGTGGCGCTGTCCTCGCCGTCGCGCGGGTACATGGCGATGCCGATGCTCCCCGACGGGAAGACCTCGTGGCCGCACAGCAGCATGGGCTGGAACAGATTGCCCAGCAGCTTGCGCGCCACCTTGACCGCGTCTTCCTGGCCGGCCAGGTCGGGCAGCACCACCACGAACTCGTCGCCGCCCTGGCGCGCCACGGTATCGCTCTCGCGCAGGCTGCTCGACAAGCGGCGCGCGATCTCGACGATGAGGCTGTCGCCGGCGTCGTGGCCGAGGCTGTCGTTGACGTGCTTGAAGCGGTCCAGGTCGATGAACATCACCGCCACCTGGCGCCCCGCGCGGTGGGCGTGCATGATGGCCTGGCCCAGGCGGTCCTGCATCAGGACCCGGTTGGGCAGGCCGGTCAGGGCATCGTGGTTGGCCAGGCGCAGCAGGGCCTCCTCGGCCTGCTTCTGGCGCTGGATGTCCTTGATCACGCAGATGAAGCGCTGGTTGCCGTTGGCGTCGCGCATGCGCGAGACGTTGACGCTGACCCAAACCCGGGTGCCGTCGCGCCGGATCAGGCGCTTCTCGCGCTGGTAGTCGCTGATCTCGCCGGCCTTCAGGCGCTTGATCAGCGCCAGCTCGCCCGGCAGGTCGTCGTCGCAGGTGAGCTGCTGGAAGAAGCGCTGCAGCAGCTCGATCTCGGAATAACCCAGGATCTGCGACATCTTGCTGTTGGTGCGCAGCAGCCGGCCGTCGCTGCCCAGCAGCGCGATGCCGACCGCGGCCTGGTTGAAGGTGAGGCGGAAGAATTCCTCGCTCTCCTGCAGGCGCAGCCTGGCCTTGCGGCGGAAGGTGATGTCCTGGCCGATCAGGAGCAGCATGTAGCTGCCGTCCTTGCGCGCACGCCGGATGTTGAAGTCGACGTAGCGCACGCCGTCGGCGCGCTTGTCGAGCGTGACCAGCAAGTTGTCGTGGCGCGCCCCCGAGGCCAGCGCCTCGGCCGCGCGGTCGGCCAGCTCGCGGCAGGAAATCAGCTCTTCCAGCGCGGGCTTCTGTTCGAGCAGCAGGCTGTCGGATACCCCGAGCAGGTCGGCCATGCTGCTGTTCATCGAACGCACGCGCAGCTCGGCATCCACGACCAGCAGGCCGGCCGGCATGCCGTCGATGACCTGCTCCAGGTAGTTCTGGTTCTGCAGGCTGCTGCGCTGGCTGGCATGGGTATAGGTGTCGAGCGCCAGGCCCATGTCGAAGCCGACGATCTTGAGCACCGCTTCCATGGCGGCGCGCAGGCGTTCCGGCTGCCCGTGCAGGCGGCGCCACAACAGGCCGTGCAGCTCCGACAGGTACTTGCGGTAGGCGCCGATGTACCACTTCGGATCGAGCCCGATGCGCTGGTGGGTCGCGCCCACGCGCAGGCGCTCGCGCATGTATTCCTCGCCGTACTCCCCGGCCGTCAGGCTGCTGAAGTAGGCGGCCTGCACGTGCCGCAGGCGCGCCTCGGCGCCGTCGCCCAGCATGTCGCGCAGCTTGGGGAAGGACATCAGGTGCGCATAGAAGCGGTCCGAAAACGCGTCGCGGTGGGATTCGAGCAGGGCGTGCACGTCGCGCAGTGCGTCGAAGTCCGACTCGTCCAGCTCGAGGTAAGCCTTGCGCGTGGCGACTTCGTCGCGGTCGAGCCCGATCTCGCGGGCGAGCTCGTCGACAAGGTCGTGGGGGGCGTTCATGGCTGAGAAAAGAGGAATGTTTACTGATGGATAGACTGGTTGCATCATAGCAATGCCAACTTTCCGAATCGAGCAAATAATCACAGATCATCACATCTGTTGTTAATCGGCCATACGCGGACGATGGTTTGTTGCCCGCAGTAAATAGTTTCTTGGGATTACTCAAGATGTGGTCGCGCCGCCGGCGCACAGTAGGCTCCATCCCATCTGCAAGGAGCCCGCCATGCACCCCCCATCCCTGCTGCGCCCGCTGCTATCCGTGACGCTGGCCCTGGCCGCCTGGCCGGCTCCGGCGCAGGACGTGCAGGTCACCGTCCAGCCCACGCGTGAAAAATTCGCACGCAGCGACGAGGTGCTGGTACGCGTCACCTTGCACAACCGCAGCGCCGCGCCGCAGTTCCTGCTCAAGTGGCACACCCCGGTGGAAGGCGTGCAGGCGCCGCTGTTCGAGGTGCTGCGCGACGGCCAGCCGGTCCGCTACCTCGGCATCAAGGCCAAGCGCCCTGCCCCCGGCCCGGGCGACTACCTGCGGCTGGAACCGGGGCCCTCGCTCGCCAGCACGGTCGAGCTGTCGGCGCTGTACGAGATGAACGTGACCGGTCCCTACCAGCTGCGCTACCGCACCGCCTCGGGCAATCTGTTCGCCGCGTCGGGAATACGCCCGGTGGCGGGCGCGCTGGCTTCCAGCCAGGTCGGGATCTGGATAGACGCCCGCCTGCCGCGCGGCGCCACGGCGCCGGCCAGGCAGGTCGCGGCCGGCGCCGGACTGGAATTCAGCAAGTGCTCGAACGCCCAGCAGGAGCAGCTGGCGGCGGCCGTGGACGCGGGCAAGGCGATGACGGTCGACGCCCACAACTACCTGGCGGCAGGCAGCGCGGGCGCGCAGTACGGCGCGCGCTACGGCACCTGGTTCGGCGCCCCCGATGCCGGCCGCGCCGCCACCGTGAACACCAATTTCACGGCCATCCGCGACGCCTTCGAGACCAAGCCCTTGAAGATCGACTGCGGCTGCAACGAAAACTACTTCGCCTATGTCTACCCGGCCCAGCCCTACACGGTCTACGTCTGCAAGGCCTTCTGGAGCGCGCCCCTGACGGGTACCGACTCGCGCGGCGGCACCCTGCTGCACGAACTGAGCCACTTCGACGTGGTCGCCGCCACCGACGACCACGTGTACGGCCAGCAGGGAGCGGCCGAACTGGCGCGGAGCGACCCGGCACGCGCGGTCAACAACGCCGACTCGCACGAGTATTTTGGGGAAAACACGCCGGCGCAGAACTGAGTGGAATGTAGGGTGGGCGGCTTTGCCGCCCACGCGTTCAACTTACGGTTGCACTGTAGCGACACGTTCTTCAGTTGAACGCGTGGGCGGGAAGACCCGCCCACCCTACAACGACAAAAGGGCCGGCATTGCCGGCGCTTTTTCATTGGCTGAAGCTGAACTTCACCGGCGTGGCCGGACTGTGTTGAATGGCATCGAGCTGGCCGACATCCGCCAGCCACGGCCCGTCGTAACGAATCTCGTAGCTCTGCCGGCCCTTCCTGAACGCGTACGATGGCGTGATGTCGATGGTGTTCATGTGCATCGTGTGCGGGGCCACTTCCTGCCAGTCCTGCGCCGTCAAGGCGCCGCGCTTGACCATCATGCCGGTGTAGTCGACCGGCTTGCCCGCTTTGCCTCCCTGGACTTCCCGCACGTCGAAGCGGCGGCCGGTGATCTCGTCGCCGGCAGCGACTTCGCGCGGGATGTAGATCGCGGTGTCGCCGCGGTTCTCGACCAGCAGCCGCACCCTCACCTTGCCGCCGCCGGTCTCGACTTCGAGCTGGTGGCGCACCTGTTCTCCCTGCTCCTGGGCGCCGACCACGCCGGCCGCGCTCACCAGGCCACCCAGGACCAGCAAGGCCGGCGGCAAAAAGCGTTTGACATGCATTCTTTCTCCTTGAAATATTCTTTCAAAAGAATTGCAGAAACGAAATATTATTTCAATGCTTTTATTGTACGCCGACCGGCAGCGGTTCCGGCACCGAGGCCAGGATCATCACCGCCACACGCCGGTTGCGCGCCTGGTTGGCGGGCGTGTCGTTCGGCGCCACCGGGCGCGTGGCGCCATGGCCGATGGCCGACAGGCGCAGGTCCTGCACGCCGCTCTCGATGAACAGGCGCACCACGCTGGCCGCGCGCACCGCCGACAGTTCCCAATTGGAGGCGAAGCGCTCATTGGTGATCGGCAGGTTGTCGGTATGGCCCTCGACTTCGATGCGCTGCGGCGCATCCTTCAAGAGGCCCGCCACCGCGCCCAGCACCTCGCGCGCTTCCTGCTGCAGGGTCGCCTCGCCCTGCGCGAACAGCACGCTCGCATTGAGTTCGATGCCGATGCCGCGCGCGTTCTGCGTCACCCGCACCTGGCCCGATTTCACCAGCGGCATCAGGGTGGCCGTCAGGTCCCGGGCCAGCACTTCCATGCGCTCGCGCTCGCGCCGCGCGGCCTCCTGGCGCTTGCGGTTGACGATGTGCGACAGCGGCAGCACCGGTTCGACGCTGGTGTGCGCCTGCGGCGCCACGCTGCGCCCGCCGAAGGCGTCGCCCAGGGCTTCGGACAGCACCGCATACTTGCCTTCGTTGACGATCGAGATCGCGTACATGACGACGAAGAAGGCGAACAGCAGCGTGATGAAATCGGCGTAGGAGATCAGCCAGCGCTCGTGGTTTTCCTGCGCTCCGTCGTCGTAGCGTTTGCGCGCCATGTCGTGGCCCTAGTGGCGCGTGAGCAGGCTCGCCACCCGTTCGTCGACCACGCGGGTGTGGTCGCCGGTGGCGAGGTCGTGGAAGACTTCGGCGAGGATCTCGTACTGGGCCACCTTGTCGCTGACGATGGCTTTCAGTTTGTTCCCGACCGGATGGAAGAACAGGTTGGCCAGTCCCACGCCGTACACGGTGGAGACGAAGGCGACCGCGATGCCCGAGCCCAGGCGCGACGGATCCGACAGGTTTTCCATCACGTGGATCAGGCCCAGCACCGCGCCCAGGATGCCGATGGTGGGCGCATAGCCGGCCGCCGACTCCCAGATGCGCGCCGCCTGGCGCTGCGAGAATTCGTAGGCGTTGATCTCGTTCTCGAGCAGGCTGCGCAGCTTGTCGGGCTGGATGCCGTCGACCACCAGGCGCAGGCCCTTCTGGACGAATTTATCCTTGGTGCCCATGTACTGCTCGAGCGAGAGCAGGCCGTCGCGCCGCGCCGACAGGCTCCACAGCGCGATCTCGCGCGAAAGCAGCTCACGCGTGGACTTGGGCGGCACGAAGACCCAGCGCAGCATGCGCAGGCCCAGCATGAAGCTGCGCCGCTCGCTCTGCAGCAGGGTGGCGCCGAAGGTGCCAATCACCACGATGGCAAAGGCGGACGGATGGATCAGCGAAGCGAACTTGCCGCCGTCCAGCGTATGGCCGATGAAGATGCCCGCAATCGCGAGCACCAGGCCGGCTACGCTGGCCCAGTCCACAATTGCTCCCGCAGCGTGGCACGTAGGCGCGACACGGCCTGGGTGTGCAGCTGCGACACCCGCGACTCGCTCACGCCCATGACGGCGCCGATCTCCTTCAGGTTGAGTTCTTCCTCGTAGTAGAGGCCCATCAGCATCTTCTCGCGCGGCGGCAGGTTGTCGATGGCGTCGATGACGGCCTGGCGGAAGCCCGTATCGAGCAGGCTGCGCAGCGGATCGCTGTCGTCCACCGCATAGCGGTCGAGGAAGCTGTCGCTGCCCCCGTCCTCGCCCTGGTCGTGGAAGTCTTCGTAGTACAGCAGCTGGTGGCCGCCGCCGTCGCCCAGCATCTCCTGGTAGTCGGCGAGCGACATCTTGAGCGACTTGGCGATCTCGGATTCGCTGGCCGGACGGCCCAGGCGCTGCTGCAGCGCCTCCATCGCGGCCTCGACCTTGCGCATGTTCTGGCGCGTGGAACGCGGCATCCAGTCGCTGTTGCGCAGTTCGTCGAGCATGGCGCCGCGGATGCGCAGCACCGCATAGGTCTCGAACTGGGCGCCGTGGTTGTCTTCGTAGCGGTTGATCGCGTCGAGCAGGCCCATCATGCCGGCCTGGACCAGGTCATCGACTTCCACCGAAGGCGGCAGCTTGGCCTTCATGTGGTGGGCAAGGCGCTTCACCAACGGCATGTGCTCCGTCAGCAAATGGTTCTTGTCCGCTTTCCCTTTGACCGTGTACATGCGTTCTGCTTTTCTCTTCTTCTCTAGGTACGTCCCATGCCCGGCATCGCGTGCAGCGCGAACTTGCCCGCCAGGCGCCGGAACGCGACCGAGGCCCCCGCCAGCGGGAAGGCATCGACCACCGCCCGGCCCAGGCGCGCGGCCCGGTGCAGGTACTCGTCGGCCGGCACCGAGCCCATCGAGCTCAGGCTGACCGCCAGGTAACGTGTTGCCGCAGCAGACATATTATCGTATACCACCTTGGCCTCGGCCTCCGTCGCGCCGGTCACCAGGATGCCGAAGGGACGGCGGCCCAGCTGCTGGGCCAGGCGCTTGATCAGCGCGTAGGCATTCGTGATCGAGGCGGCGGAGGTACCGACCTGCACCACGATCTCGGAACTGGCCATCAGCGGCAGCGGAAACTCGCCGCCTGGTCCCAGTTCGCCGTCGACCATCACGATGCCGGCCTGCGCCACCAGCACGTCGAAGGTCTTGGCCAGGCGGCGCGCATCGTCGTTTGCCGTCATTCCGGCGGGGCCTTTCAGCGTCACCACAGAAAATCCTTGCGGCACCTGGTGGATGACCTGGTTCAGGCCAACCTCCTGGCGCGCCACCGCCGCCAGGGTGGCGGCGCGGTTCAGGCCCAGGCGGCGCGCCACGCCGTAGTCGCGTTCGCAGGCGTCGACGATCAGCACGTCGTTGCCCAACTGGGCCAGCGAGGCGCCCAGGTTGACCAGCATGGCGCCCTTGTCGTCTTCAGGCGTGGCGGACAAGAACGTGACGATGCGCGGGCGCGGGCCCTGCAGCATCCGGCGCAGGCCTTCGGCTTGGTCGAAATCGAAACTAGCCAAGGTGCACCTCGCGCAGTGAACGGTCCTGGCCGGCCGCGGCCATCATCATCGGCAGGTCGGCGTCGCCGAACTGGGCGGAGGCGGCGCGGTTGTTACGGAAGGCGCGGTCGACCAGCATGGCGCGGTCGGCCAGGTGCAGGTCTTCCGGCACGCGCTGGCCGTTCGAGATGTAGTGCAGGTTGAGCTTCTGGCGGATCACGACGTCGAGCACGTTGCCGATCGAGGCGGCTTCGTCCAGCTTGGTCATGATGCAGCCGGCCAGGCTAGAACCCTGGTAGGCGCGCACCACTTCGTTCAGGGTCTCGTTGGTGGAGGTCGCGTTCAGGCACAGCAGGCGCTTCACGTCGGCGCCGGATTCGCTCAGCATGGCCACCTGTTCCGTCACCATCTGGTCGCGCTGCGACATGCCGATGGTGTCGATCAGGACGGTATGCTTGTTGCGCAGTTCCTTCAGGGCGATGCGCAGGTCGGCTTCGTCTTTCACCGAATGCACCATCACGCCGAGGATCTTGCCGTAGATGCGCAGCTGCTCATGGCCGCCGATACGGTAGGCGTCGGTGGTGATCAGGGCCAGCTTGTCCGGGCCGTGGCGCATCACGCAGCGCGCCGCCAATTTTGCGGTGGTGGTGGTCTTGCCGACGCCGGTCGGGCCGACCAGGGCGAACACGCCGCCGCGGTTCAAGAGATCGTCTTCGTTGGCGATGGTGGTGAGGTTGCGCGCCAGGACGGTCTTGATCCAGCGCAGGGCCTCGGCCGCATCCTTCGTGGCCGGCATCTTGTCGATCAGGTAGCGCGCCAGGGTCGCAGAAAAGCCGGCGGCCAGCATCTCGCGCAGCACGGTAGCCTTCTGCGGCTCGCGCTGGGCGGTGGCGTTCCAGGACAGCTCGGCCAGCTGGGTTTCCATCAGGCCGCGCATGGCGCGGATCTCGTTCATCATGCCGCTCATCTCAAGGGCGGCCGATTCCTTGGCCTGGGCGATGGCGGCGCTCATCATCTGGGTCATGGCGGCCATGTCGATGCCCGGTTCCGAGGCCGGGGCGCGGCGGTTGACGTAGGTCGGCGGAATCTCGGCTTCGATGGCGGCTGCGGCTGGCGCTGCGCGGCGCTCGATGTACGGCTGGCCTGCGAAGGCGTCCAGTTTGGGGGCGGCGGCGCGCGGGGCCGGCTGGCGCGGCTCGGGTGCGGCGGGCGCGAAGGCGGCCGGGGCGCGGCTGAAGACCGGTTCGGGGTCGAAATCGCTGTCGAAGGCCTGGAAGCCCGGCGCCTGCGGCTCTTCGATGGCCGGGGAAGCCAATGCGGCGACGTCGTCGTTGTCCAGCGCGAGAATCTCGACCACGCCGTCGACCGGACGGTTGGAAAGGATGACCGCGTCAGGGCCGAGCGCCTCGCGCACCTTGCGCAAGGCGTCACGGGAAGTAGCCGCTGTAAATTTCTTCACGTTCATCGTTTCTCTCCGCACTTCGTTCGTACTGTTCTTTGCGTTGGGCACAATTGCCCGTCCATAGACAGCATTATTGGCGATGCCGTAAAGAAACCATCGGGGGAAAAGGGAGGGGAAAAAGGCTTATTTCAAAAGGCGGAGGTTTAGCACGAAAGATTCGTCAGGCGCCGAATGGCGCTGTGATGGCACGCGGCGCTACCAACGTCGCGCAACGCGGCATCATCCCCACATAACTAAGGTCATCCCGGCGCAGGCCGGGATCCAAGGCCGTTGAGGAGTTGATCTCGCCGACCCTCGGAGGCAAGACTAGCACTCTCCCTCACTTACATCGGCACACCCACCAGGCTGGTCACCCGGATCGTCTTGGTCTCCGGAATCTCGTTGTGCGACAGCACCTTCAACTGCGGCACCGCGCGGCGCAGGAAGCGCGACAGCAGCACGCGCAGCGGCGCCGGCACCAGCAGCACCGGACTCAGGCCCATCTGTTCCTGCTGGGCGGCCGCATTGGCTGCCTGCTGGGCGATGGTGTCGGCCAGGCCCGGTTCGATACCGGTGCCGTCGCCACCGGCCCCCATCGCCTGCATCAGGAGGCGCTCGAGGCGGTTGTCGAGGGTCATCACCGACAACTCGTTGGCGCCTGGGAACAACTGCTGCACGATCGCCCGGCCCAGCGCCACCCGCACCATGGCGGTCAGCTCGGCCGGATCCTGGGTCTGGCCCGCGTACTCCGACAGGCACTCGATGATGGTGCGCATGTCGCGGATGTGCACGCCTTCCAGCAACAGGTTCTGCAGCACTTTCTGCAGGGTCGACAGCGACACGACCTTCGGCACCAGGTCTTCCACCAGCTTCGGCGTCGCCTTGGCCAGGTGATCCAGCAGGTCCTGGACTTCCATGCGGCCCAGCAATTCGGAGGCGTGGGTCGTGATCAGGTGGTTCAGGTGGGTCGCCACCACGGTGCCGGCGTCGACCACGGTATAGCCCAGGCTCTGCGCCTCGTCGCGCAGGCTGGCGTCGATCCAGGTGGCCGGCAGGCCGAAGGCCGGATCGGTGGTCACCAGGCCCGGCAGGGTGCCGCTGGCCATGCCCGGGTTGATCGCCAGGAACTGGCCGTTGATCGCTTCGCCGGTGCCCACTTCCACGCCTTTGAGGGTGATGCGGTAGGCCGAGGGTTTCAGTTCCAAGTTGTCGCGGATGTGCACCGGCGGCGCCAGGAAGCCGACTTCCTGGGCGAACTTCTTGCGGATGCCCTTGATGCGCTTGAGCAGTTCGCCGCCCTGGGTCTTGTCGACCAGGGGAATCAGGCGGTAGCCCACTTCCAGCCCGAGGGTGTCGACCGCCATGACGTCCTGCCAGGTGGCTTCTTCCGACTCGGCCGGGGCGGTGGCGCCATTGGCCGCGGCCGCGGTGGCCGCGGCTTCCGCCGCCGCCGCTTCCTTGGCCGGCGCGTCCTTCTTGCGCTTGGCGATCAGCCAGCCGCCGCCGCACAGGACGCTGCCCAGCAGCAGGAAGATCAGGTTCGGCATGCCCGGGATCACGCCGAGCGCGAAAATGATGCCGCCGGTGATGTACAGGGCTTCCGGACGCGCGAACAGCTGGTTGGTGACCTGGCTGCTGATGTCGTCGTCGTTGGCCACGCGCGAGACCACCATACCGGCCGCGATCGAGATGATCAGCGAAGGAATCTGGGCGACCAAGCCGTCGCCGATGGCCAGCAGGGTGTACACCTCGGCAGCTTCGCCAAAGCTCAGGTCGTGCTGGACCACGCCGATGATCAGGCCGCCGATCACGTTGATCAGGGTGATCATGATGCCGGCGATGGCATCGCCCTTGACGTACTTGGAGGCACCGTCCATCGCGCCGTAGAACTCGGCTTCCTGCGCCACTTCGTTGCGGCGCTTGCGGGCGTCGGCTTCGCCGATCAGGCCGGCATTCAGGTCGGCGTCGATCGCCATCTGCTTGCCCGGCATCGCATCCAGGGCGAAGCGCGCGCCCACTTCGGCGATACGGCCCGCGCCCTTGGTCACGACCGTGAAGTTGATGATGGTCAGGATGACGAAGACGACGATACCGACCGTGAAGTTGCCACCGATAAGAAAGTGGCCGAAGGCTTCGACCACCTTGCCCGCGGCCGCGCCGCCAGTATGGCCCTCGGTCAGCACGATACGGGTGGAGGCGACGTTGAGCGCCAGGCGCAGCATCGTGGAGATCAGCAGGATGGCCGGGAAGGCCATGAAGTCGAGCGGCTTGACCGTGTACAGCGCGGTGAGCAGGACGATGACGGACAGCGCAATATTAAAGCTGAAGAACACGTCCAGCACGAAGGCCGGCAGCGGCAGGATCATCATCGCCAGCAGGATGACGATGAAGATCGGGGCGGCGAGCGCGCTGGCGCCCTTCGACGCGAGCCCGTTCGTCCATGCCGGCAGTTTGACGCTGTTCATTAATGCAATGCTCCGTTATTCGAATCCGTGTTTGCCGCGCCCGGTCCCTTGTAGGCCGGATCGTTCGGGTCCATCTCCGGCGGCACCGCCAGTTTCGTCGGACGATCCGGGTAGATGCCCTCGCCCTTCCTGTAGGCGCGCAGCTGGTAGACGTAGGCAAGCACTTCCGCCACGGCCGAGAACAGCTTCTCCGGGATCTCTTCGTCGATGTCGGTATGCTTGTAGAGCGCACGCGCCAGGGCCGGGGCTTCCAGCAGCGTCACCTTGTGTTCAAGGCCGAGCTCGCGGATCTTGGCTGCCACGTCGTCGATGCCCTTGGCCACCACCCGCGGCGCGCCCTTCTGGCCGTCGGCGTATTTGAGCGCCACCGCGTAATGGGTCGGGTTGGTGACGATCACATCCGCAGTGGGCACATTCTGCATCATGCGGCCGCGCGCCATTTCGCGCTGAATCTGGCGAATCCTGCCCTTAATCTGCGGATTACCGTCCGATTCCTTCGACTCCTGGATCATTTCCTGGCGCGTCATTTTCATCTTGTCGTGGTAGTGCCACAGCTGCCAGGGGCCGTCGATGGCGGCGATCACGCCCAGCGCGCCGGTAATGAACAGGAAGGCCTTGGCCACCAGTTCGCCCACGTGGGCGCTGCCGGCACCCAGCGGCTCGACCGCCAGGCCGATCAGCGCATCCTTCTGGCTCATGATGACCACCCAGGCCACGGCGCCGACCACCAGGGTCTTGGCGACGGCCTTCAGCAGTTCGATCAGGGCATTGGTGGAGAACATGTTGCCGATGCCCTTGATCGGGTCCAGCTTCATGAAGTTGGGCACGAAGGCCTTGGAAGAGAAATTCCAGCCGCCGATCAGGAGCGGCGAAGCGAGCGCCACCAGCATGATCAGGCCTGCCAGCGGCAGGCAGGCGATGATCACCGCCACCAGGTCGGCGGTGATGCGTTCGATCAGGACGTTGGGGTTGAAGACCTGGTCGCGGCTGAGCGAGAGGCCGGACTGCATGGCCTGCTCCAGCTTGCCGATCAGCGAGCCGCCCGTCATCCACAGGCCGGCGCCGGCGGTCATCAGGACGGTGAACGTGGCGATTTCGCGCGAACGGGGGACGTCGCCTTCTTCGCGGGCTTTCTCCAGTCTTCTGGGTGACGCTGGTTCTGTCTTTTCCGCGTCGCTGTCGTCCGCCATCCACCGCTCCTGTTAATTAATACATCCAAAACAGGATTATCTCAGGTGTTGCCGTGCGGCTATAAGTGAAACAGGAACGGAATCGCCCCTTATTTACGGAGACGCGGCGGGAGACCAGAACAGGCGGTTCGCCTGCTGGAGTCCCAAAATTGCCAAATAGTACCGACGACGCCCAATTACACACCGTTCAATCGTAGATCTCGGCCGAAGCGAACGGGTTGCCATGCTGATCACGCGCCGATAGCAAGGGAAGCCCGTCCAGCGGCCAAGGGATCCCCAGTTGCGGGTCGTTCCACGCAATGCAGCGCTCATGTTCCGGGAAGTAGTAGTCGGTTGACTTGTACACAAACTCCGCCATGTCGGACAGCGCTAGGAAGCCATGCGCGAAACCCGGCGGTATCCACATCTGCCTCTTGTTCCCGGCGCTTAAGACATTACCGACCCATCTGCCGAACGTCGACGAACTGCGGCGTAGATCCACTGCTACGTCGAACACGCTACCTGTGATCACGCGAACCAGCTTGCCTTGTGGATTCCTGATCTGGTAATGCAACCCGCGAAGCACATTGCGGGCCGACCTAGAATGGCTATCCTGTACGAAAGCAATCGGCGCCCCCACCATTTCTTCGAAGCGGTGCTGGTTGAAGCTTTCGAAGAAGAAACCGCGCTCGTCGCCATGGACCTGCGGTTCCAGCAACATCACCTCGGGAATGGCTTGGGGAATGGCGTTCATTGGAGCTGCACCGGTTCGGCAAGCAAGCGAGTCAGGTACTGGCCATAGCTATTATTCTGCATCGGCGCCGCCAGCTCCGCCAGCTGCGCTGCACTGATCCATCCCATGCGGTAGGCGATTTCTTCTGGGCAAGCCACTTTCAGACCCTGACGCCGCTCGATGGTGGCGATGAAGTGACTGGCGTCGAGGAGTGATTCGTGGGTGCCGGTGTCGAGCCAGGCATAGCCGCGGCGCAGGATCTCGACATGTAATCGTTTGAGTTGCATATAGATACGATTCATGTCCGTGATTTCGAGCTCACCGCGGGCCGAAGGCTTGAGCGAACGAGCGACGTCGACTGCTTCACCGTCATAGAAATACAGGCCCGTTACCGCATAGTTCGAACGCGGCGCTCGCGGCTTTTCCTCTACGCTGGTTGCGCGTCCTTCGGGATCAAATTCCACCACGCCATAGCGCTCTGGATCATGCACGTGGTAGGCAAATATGCTCGCACTGCTCCG
The DNA here is from genome assembly GCF_046293535.1 of Massilia sp. Taxonomy (NCBI): domain Bacteria; kingdom Pseudomonadati; phylum Pseudomonadota; class Betaproteobacteria; order Burkholderiales; family Oxalobacteraceae; genus Massilia; species Massilia sp. The sequence continues at coordinate 36,274 of NZ_JBKBOV010000008.1, forward strand.
GGCAGACACACGCCGCAGTAATGGCTGCAAGTCATGACCGTAGAAAATATTATCGCCTAGAACCAGCGCCGACGGACTGCCCGCCAGGAAGTCCGCCCCGACCAGATAGGCCTGGGCGATGCCGCCCGGGGTCGGCTGGACCGCATATGAGATGTTCAGGCCGAAGCGCGCCCCATCACCCAGCAATTGCGCGAAACGTGGTGTGTCCTGTGGCGTGGAGATGACGAGGATGTCCTGGATCCCCGCCAGCATCAGCGTGCTCAGCGGATAATAGATCATTGGCTTGTCGAATACCGGCATCAACTGTTTCGACACCGCCAGCGTCGCCGGATATAAACGCGTACCGCTGCCTCCAGCCAAGATAATACCTTTCCGCCTTGTAGATTCGTTCATGGCTTTCCTCATGGGTTGCCTCCCGCCACCAGTTCGGTGACCAGGCGGTTGACGTCGTCGCGCCACGCGGGCAGCGCCAGCCCGAAGCCGGCGCGGAATTTGCCGGTATCGAGCAGGGAATCAGGCGGGCGCGCAGCCGCTGCGCCCCACTCCGCCGCCGAGACCGGCTTGATCCGCTCGGGTGACAGGGTCAAGCGGGCGCCTTGCGCCAGCGCCAGTTCGACGACGTGGCGCGCATAGGTGTGCCAGGAAGTCCCGCCCGATGCAGTCACGTGGTAAGTGCCGGACAGCGTTTCTGCGCCACCACGCTCCATGGCGATGCGGTACAAGGCCAGCGCCGTGAGATCGGCGAGCAACCAGGCACTGGTTGGCGTACCGACCTGGTCGGCGACAACCTCGATTTGCCGGCGTTCTTTCGCCAGGCGCAGGATGGTCTTCGGGAAGTTCGCGCCATGCCGTCCATACACCCAACTGGTGCGCAGAACAAGATGACGTGCGCCACTTGCCCGGATGCGCTCCTCGCCGTCGAGCTTGGTACGCCCATAGACGGATAAGGGGGCGACCGTGTCGGTCTCGACATGGGCACCGCCCACGCCGCTACCACCCCTGCTACCGAACACGAAGTCGGTCGAGTAATGCACGATCCAGGCGCTACAGGCGCCGGCCGCCTGCGCCAGCACGCCAGGCGCCAGCGCATTGATGCGGTGAGCAACGGCCTCGTCGGTCTCGGCCCGGTCGACCGCAGTGTACGCGGCGGCATTGACGATGACGTCGGGCCGCTCGTCCAGCACCCGGCATCGCAAGGCATCGAGGTCGGCAAAGTCGGCCTCGCTCCGGCCAAGCGCGTGCAGTTCTCCCAGCGGCGCCAACGCACGCTGGAGCTCCCACCCGACCTGTCCGTCCTTACCAAACAAAAGTATCTTCATGGGGCACCGCGCTCGCTGGCGTAATGCTGCGCGACCCAGTCGCGGTAGGCGCCGCTCGTCACGCCCCGCACCCAGTCCCCGTGCGCCAGGTACCACACGACGGTCTTGCGGAGCCCGGTCTCGAACATCTCCGCCGGGCGCCAGCCGAGTTCGCGTTCCAGCTTCCCAGCGTCAACCGCGTAGCGCCGGTCATGGCCGGGACGGTCCTTCACAAAGCTGACCTGCGCCGCGTACGACAGGCCGTCCGGCCGCGGGCGCAGTTCGTCCAGGACGGCGCACACGGCATGCACGACGTCGATGTTCGCGACCTGGTTCGAACTACCGATGTTATAGGTCTCGCCCGGCCTGCCGGCTTCGAGCACGCGACGAAGCGCGCTGCAATGGTCGAGCACGTATAGCCAGTCGCGCACCTGTCGCCCATCGCCGTAGACCGGCAGGGGCTTGCCTGCAAGCGCATTGAAGATCACGAGCGGAATCAGCTTTTCCGGAAAGTGGAACGGGCCGTAATTGTTGGAACAGTTTGTGGTAAGTACAGGCAAACCATAGGTATGGTGCCAAGCCCGCACCAAGTGGTCCGAAGCGGCCTTGCTGGCCGAATAGGGACTGTTCGGCGCGTAGCGGTGCTCCTCGTCGGATGCCGCCGCGCCGGCATCGAGCGAGCCGTATACTTCGTCCGTCGAGACGTGCAGGAAACGAAAGGCCTGACGCCTGTCCTGGCCCAACTGGCCCCAGTAAAGCCTTACCGCTTCCAGCAAGCGGAAGGTACCGGCCACGTTGGTTTCGATAAAGGCCGCCGGGCCAGCGATCGAGCGGTCCACATGGCTTTCCGCCGCAAGGTTCAGAACTGCCCGGACCGAATGCGCGCGCAGCAGGCGCCCCACCAGCTCGCCGTCGCCGATATCGCCGCGCACGAAATGATGGCGCGGGTCGCCTTCGATGCCCGCAAGATTGTTCAGGTTGCCGGCATAGGTCAGCTTGTCGAGGTTGACTACTGGCTCGTCATGTTGCGCCAGCCAGTCGAGCACGAAGTTCGAACCAATGAAGCCGGCGCCACCGGTCACAAGGATGGTCATACTTTACCCGGGTAGTTGAATCTGGACATACGCCCCTGACCCGAATTATGTCGTGTTAGGCTTGTGGGGGGAAGCTCACAGCACGCGCTGGGCCAGCGGCCTATCCTGTTGCCCAAGTACGACGGCGCTCGGCGGATCGCTGCGCTTGATACGCCGCCGCCTTGCCCACCACGCCGAAACCACAAACGCATACACCGACAGGTACAGCAGGAAACTTGCCAGCACCCCCTGCAACAGCGCTTCCGGCACCGCCGCAAAGCGTACCGCCATCATGGCCGGCACCAGCGCCACCAGCCAGGACACTGGCGACACGCAGGCGTTGCGCAGCGGCGCCGGCAGCCCGCGCAGGAAGCGCGCAACGATCGCGGTCTTGACCAGGCTGTGCAAGTGCCAGCTGTCCGGGTGGCCCGGATGACGGCGGCACCACAGACGGCGCAGGATAGTGAACACGGTCTCGAACACCGGATAGCCGCAGGCGAGCAAGGGTGCCCAGGGCGACACCAGCGGATTGCGGTAGACCAGCATCACCGACAGCCAGGCCAGCAGGAAGCCGAGCAGGTAGGCGCCGCCATCGCCAAGGAACAGTTTACCGAAGGGGAAATTGACGACGAAGAAGCCGGCGGTCACGGCGCATATCACGAAGCACAGTTGTGCCAGGTTGGCGTCGCCGGCGTCTTGGGCGATGATGCCGAGCGCCGCCATACCGATCAGCACGGTGCCGCTGGCCAGACCGTTGAAGCCGTCGATGATATTGACCGCGTTGGCCACGCCGCCCACTGCGACGGCAGTGAACAGGACCGAGGCCGGCAACCAGGTGAGCATCATGTCGAGCGGGCCGATGCCGATGTGCAGCAGGGTAACGCCGGTCAGGCCCCAGCAGCACACGCCGCTGGCAATGGTGGCAATGAGGCGTGCGCGCACCGAGACCTTGCGCGTCAAGTCTTCGGCCAGGCCGAACACGAAGGCCGGCATGGCGGCCACCAGCACCGGCAGCAGCAGCTCCTGCTGCGCTTCGGGCAGGACGCCGAGCGACAGCCACAGGCCCAGCATGATGGCGGCGCCGCCGACGCGGGGCGTCGGGGTGATGTGGAACTTCTGCACACCGTGCGTCGCGTCCAGCGAATAGCGTCCGTGCCAGCGCGTCGTCAGGACGAGCAGCAGCGAACAGGCTAGCGATACGGCAAAGCCAAGCTCGAGGGCAGTCAATGGCAAATTAATAATACTCATAGAACCACTTTGTTAACTCGTCAATTCTATCGCATTTCTATTTAGCCAACGCCTAATCGTGTTACAGACTGTTTCCTTGCTAGACGCTGTAAGTGATTGATCTTTCAAGAGCAATCCGGCGATTTTAGGGAAGTTGACGTTCAACAATCAACCGCCCTGAAACTTCTCCTACTCTTTGCGGACAATTAGATACATCTTTATTTGTGGCAATTATCCTTGCTGAATAAACCCAAGGATTCGGGAGCCGGCATGACCTTTACCCGCGGTATCGACCGTTCTTCCTCTGTCCTCTTCCTTCATTTCATCCTGTTTTGCCTGTTACTTGCGGTCCCGGCAGAACGCGCGCACGGGCAATCCACCGCCGACCTGGCCGAGCTCCGCACCCGCCAACTCGAGGCCGAAGCACGCCAGGCCCTGGCCGAAGCCGAACGCGCCGAACTGCTGGCGCGCCTGCCGCCAGCCCAGTCCAAGCCGCTGACAGGCAACATCGACACCCGCCAGTTCGGCGCGGCCGGACTGGTGCGCGCCTTCGACCTGGCGCGCGAGCTTGCGGCAACCCTGTGTGCCCGCCTGCCTGCCGGACGCACCGCCGCGCTCTATGATCCGGCCACGAGCCAGGGCATGGTGGCGGCGCGCAGCGTCGACAGCGCCCTCACCCGCTTTTCCAGCGACATGGCCGAGCGCAACAAGGCCTTGCAGCGCTACCTCGACACCCAGCGCCCGCCGGGCTCCGGTGCGGCGGCCCTGCCGTTGGCCGTGCTCACCATCGTGCCGGCCACGGTGCGCGCGGGCGCCGACATCGCCGCCCTGCTGCGCAGCGACGTGAGCGCAACCGGGATCGGCTACGGCGAAGGGGCGCGCAGCCTGTTCGCCAGCGCCCTGGCGCAAACCTGCCCCGAGCGCATCAGCGGACTCGGGGGCGGCTACCTCGGCGAACTCGACTGGGCACGCTACGAAAAACTGCTGGGGCGCCTGAATGCCCTCGCCGTCCACCGCGCCGCCTACGCCCAGCGCATCGCCGAGCTGCAGGTGCTGCTCGATGCCGCCAAGGGCGAGCAGAAGAAGGAAATGGCGGCAGTCAGCCAGGCGGCGCTGGCGCAACTGAAAGTGGTGGATGCCTTCGTCGACTCGCTCAAGGCAGGCGAAGCCAGCGACAGGAGCCCGTTGTTCAATGCCGCGCGCTTCCTCGGCTATAGCGAGCGCACCGCCGGCAGCCTGGTGCTCGACGCCGAGCTGCGGCTGGAGGGTATGAGCATCGTGAAGGAAAACCTGTTCACCGGCCAGCACCTGCGCCTGTCGGGCGTGGCCTTCCTCTGGTACCGGCTGCACGAGCCGGACGGGCGGCTGCTGGCGGCGGAGACGCTGCGACGGATCAGCAGGCCGGTGGAAGTGGACTTGCGTGGAGAGGGGGCGCCGGATTCATTTTGGTCAAGCAAATAACCGGATTTCGTAGGGTGGGCGGGTCCCCCGCCCACGCGGCGATAGTTAGCGGAAAAAAACCGTACGCGATGATCTTGAAACTGGTTGAACGCGTGGGCAGGAAACCTGCCCACCCTACGAAAACCCAATCACATCAGCGCTCGAGCCGCTTCACCGCCTGCTCGATCGCCCCGAACACCGACTTGCCCTTCTCGTCCAGCATCTCGATCCGGATGGTGTCGCCAAAACGCATGAACTGCGTAACCGGCTCGCCGAACTCGATCATCTCCAGGCAGCGCTGCTCGGCGATGCAGGAATAACCCTTCGACGTATCCTTGTTCGACACCGTGCCCGAGCCGACGATGCTGCCGGCACGCACGTTGCGGCTCTTGGCCAGGTGCGCGATCAGCTGCGGGAAGTTGAAGACCATGTCCGTGCCGGCATCCGGCTGCCCGACCAGCCTGCCGTTCCAGCTTGATCTCAGCGGCAGGTGGACCTTGCCGCCGCGCCAGGCATCGCCCAGCTCGTCCGGCGTGACCGCCACCGGCGCGAAGCTGGTTGCCGGCTTCGACTGCAGGAAGCCGAAGCCCTTGGCCAGTTCGTCCGGAATCAAGTTGCGCAGCGAGACGTCGTTGGCCAGCATGAGCAGGCGGATCTGGCCGTGCGCCTCGTCGGGCGTGGCTCCCATGGGCACGTCGCCGGTGACCACCGCCACCTCGGCCTCGAAGTCGATGCCCCACTCTTCGTGCGCCAGCACGATGTCGTCCATTGGACCGATGAAGTCATCGCTGCCGCCCTGGTACATGAGCGGGTCTTCCCAGAACGAGGCCGGCATCTCGGCCTGGCGCGCCTTGCGCACCAGTTCGACGTGGTTGACATAGGCCGAGCCGTCGGCCCATTGGTAGGCGCGCGGCAGCGGCGACATGCATTTGGCCGGGTCGAAGTCGAAGGGGCGGCGGGTGTGCCCTTCGTTCAACAGCAGGTACAGGTCTGCCAGCTGGGGCGCGATGAAGGCCCAGTCGTCGAGCGCGGCCTGCAGGGTGGGCGCGATGCCGTCGGCGACGTGGGCGGTCTTCAGGTCGCGCGAGACGACCACCAGCATCCCGTCGCGGGTGCCGTCCTTGAGCGTGGCGAGTTTCATGGTGATAGCGGGCTCTGTTGGGAACCCGCCATTGTAGCGTCAGATCAGTATCGAACGACGACGCCGGCGCCGATGGTGCGCTGGAAGTAGTTGTAGTCGATCAGGCTCTGGCCATAGCCCGAGAACCAGTGCACATAGCCCTTGAGCGGGCCGGCCAGCGGGAAGGCCCAGCCGAGCTGGGTCGCGCCCTTGCTGGTCGAGAGGTTACGGCGCAGCATGGCGCTGAACTCGTGGCCGTCCATCCGGTAGGTGCCGGACAGTTCGGCGCGGCCCATGTAGTCGATGATGTCAGGGTTGTCGTCGTCCTCGAACCGCTCGTTCAGGCGCTTCCACACGCGCGCCGTCATCGAGAAGCGGCCGCGCTCGATGCCGACCTGGGCATAGATCCGGTTCCAGCTGCGCGACAGGGTCGAGGTCTGGCCGTTCGACTGGTGGACCAGGCCCAGGTTCAGGTACTTCAGGTTGGCGCCGAAAGCGCTGAAGTTCAGCGGCGTCACCACCATCACTTCCGGCTGGTAGTTGGTCTCGCGGAAGGGGCTGGAAGCCTCGCTGTTGTCGGCCTGCCAGAAGCTGTTCTGGGTGTAGGCAAACCAGACGTCGATCGGCAGCTCGAAGGCCGTCTCGACCGCCTTCATCTTGAAGCCGAGCTGGTACTGCAGTTCGGCGTGCGAGAGCTTGCCGGTGAAGTCGGCCGCGCGGAAGGGTTCGTAAGGCGCCTCGTTGGGACGGTAGGTACGGGTCGCGATCAGGTAGTTGGGCCGGTGCGGGCGGAATACGAAGATGCCGCGGCGGTGCTTCTCGTTCAGTTCCCAGTGCGAGTCCATGGTGTACTCGGCGGCCGCTTCCACCGCCGGATCGACCGAAGCGGCCGGGTTCGGCTGCGGCTTGGCCGGGAACGCGGTCGGCTGCTGGCCGGGAACGGCGGCGACCTCCGCTCCCTGGGCCGGCGCGGCAAGGACGGCGGGCGCGGCGGGCGTGGCGCCATGGGCTGCGGCCAGGCTGTCGAAACAGGCCAGGCGCTCTCTGGTGTCGACCAGCCTGGTGCAGTCGGCCAGTTGCTGGGTTACCGTTGGAGTCGCTTGTTGGGCGAAGGCGGGAGTGGCGAGCAGGACGGGCAGCAGGGCTGCGGGGATCTTCTTCAAATGCATGGGCTTTCTTTGGAAACGGCTGTGCGGGCGCGATGACAGGGGCCTAAGCGTGCCCATGACATGACGGATTGTCAACGCTAGTTTCGCGGAAAAGCCGGGATGATGGCGCACCGTTTGTAGGGTGGGCGGGGGAAAACAGTCCAGTGGACTGTTTTCCCGCCCACGCGGTGAGTGTTAGCAGCAAGATCATCCGGTACGAAAGCGGAGCCGTCAACGATCACCGCGTGGGCGGACAAGCCGCCCACCCTACCGGTTCAACCTGTTCAGCAGCTGGATGCGCAGCGCGCGGGCGCCATCCGCGTCCAGTGGCGCCAGCATCCGGCGCGCCCGGGGAGGAATATGGGCCGCCTCGCTACCGTCGCTTTCGAAGACGTAGTGGCGGAACAGCTCCTGCCAGGCACTTCGCTGGGCGGGCGGAAGCTCGCGCATGGTGAGCAGCGCCAGCATCAGGCTGCTTACCGGCGAATCCATGTGCGGCGCCGACTGGCGCCACCAGTAGTTGACCAGCGCATTGAAAGGCGCGAGCGCCTCGATGTGATGCCACCACATCGAAGGAATGAAGAGCGCGTCGCCCGGCCCCAGTTCGGCCGACCGGGCCTGCTCCATGGCCTGCGCGAAGCGCGGGAAGCGCTCCAGGTCGGGCTTGGCGAAATCGACCAGGCTGATCGCCTGCCCGGCCGGGGTGAAGTCGAGCGGCCCGATGTACAGGTTCGACACCTGCTCCGGCGGGAACAGCGTGAAGCGGCGCCGGCCCGCGGCCACGACCGCGATGTTGTCCGGCACGTCGTAGTGGGCGGCGATGCGCGAGCGGTTGCCGATCCAGATGCTCACCAGCGGCACGCGCCCGCCCAGGTCGAGGTCGTTCTCGGAACGGAAGCCAGGCAGGTAGTGGTCGATCATCGTGGAACCGACGTAGACCGAGGGCGGGCGCACGTCGTCCTTGTGGTCTTCCAGTTCTTCCAGCACCTTGTCGAGCGGCGCCTTGATGGCGGCGTAGTTGAAGCCGCTCAGGTCCTCGTTGTAGAAGTAGCGCCCCGCCATCTCGGGCGCGCCCAGGAAGGCCAGCACCTGTTCGCCGCGGTAGAAACGGCGCAGGTAGGCTCCCGCCTCCTGCTGCGAGTCGCACGCCTTGGCGACCATCGGCCAGCTTGACGCCAGCCCGCGCAGCACCACCGGTTCGGTCGAGGTGAGCAGCGCGTCGCTGAGCACGCCCGGCACGCTGCCGTCGAGCTCGCGGATCGGCGTGGGCTCAGGCAGCATGGCGGCGCTCCCTGCGTGCGATCAGGTCGCGGAAGTTGGAGAGCGAAGCCAGCGCCATGTAGATGGGCTCGAGGTGGCCGTCGCGGCTCAGGCGTTCGAGCGCGGCGCCCGGCAGCGCCTGCAGCCGCTCCTCGTTGATCGTATAAAAGCCCGTCAAGCGGTGCTGCGAGCCGTCGCTCAGTTCGATGTCGGCAACGAAGGATTCGAGCAGCGCGTGCTCTACCAGCGCGCCCACGAAAGCCGGCATGGCAAGCAAGCCCTGATGCAGGGTCAGCAGCACCGAATGGATGCGCTCCAGGTAGGGGCTGGTGCCGCCGTAGGGCAGGAACAGTTCCTGCCCCTCAGTCACGCTCACGCGCGGGTGCTTGACGTCGATGTGGATGTTCAGTTCGTCGCCATGGCGGCCGATCAGGAAGGGCCTGCGTTCGATGTTCAGCGGGACGTAGTGGGCGTCCCAGCCTTGCGGGCCGAGGAACAGGTTCTCGCCGCTTTCGAAGCCGAACAGTGCCAGCGCCTCGTAGCCGGCAGCGTCGCCGGTGGCGCGAAAGACGATCGGGTAATGGGCCTGGACCTGGCGGAACTCCTGCGGGAAGGTCAGGCTGAACATCACGTCGTCGCCCCAGGCGGCGCCGCGCTCGGGAATGACGCGCAGGTCCTTGTGCTCCAGGCTGTGCAGCAAAACGGATTGGCTCATGGTCTCCTCCGCCGTAAGTTTCGCATGGACAAAGCCATGCGTGTCAAAAAAACAGGCCGCACGAAGACGGCCTGTCGGAAAGGCGGCAGCGGGTGCCGCCCGGCACCAAGAACTTAGAACTTGTAGCGGGCGCCCACCATGTAGCGGCGGCCGCCGGTCGATACCTGCAGCACCTGCATCTCGGAGCGGCCATGGACGCGCTGGTTCGCGTCGTTGACGTTGATCGCCTCCAGCGACAGGCTCAGGTTCTTGTTGACGTTGTAGCCGATCGAGATGTCCAGCTGGCCGTAGGGCTCGACGTAGCTCGGGTTCGGCTTGCCGTTGTCGGCGGTCGAGGACAGGAAGCGGTCGCGCCAGTTGTAGGCTGCGCGCACCGACCAGTTCGTGTCTTCGTAGATGCCGACGATATTGGCCGAATCCGACAGGCCGACCAGGGCGAACTGGTTGCCCACGCCCAGGTCGTTATAGGTCAGGCCCGACTTCACGTAGGTGTAGTTGGCCTGGAAACCGAAGCCGTTGGCGAACATGTGCTGCCAGTTGACCTCCGCGCCCTTCAGGGTGTCGCCCTGCGAGTTGACCAGGGTCGACACCTGGTAAGGCAGCGCCGGATTGCCCGCGACCCCGGTGATCGTGCCCTGGGCCACGCCCGCCGAGTTGTCGCCGGTATAGGTCACGCCCGGCTGGCCGGCGAAGTTGCGCAGGATGTAGTTGCGGATGCAGATCCGGTTCGAGACCGAGCAGCCGGAGGCCACCGCCGCGTTCCAGTAGGCGCCGCCCACCGGCGTGGTCGCGGTCGGCGAGCCTTCGGTGATCACGGTCGAGCCCGTGTAGTCGGTGAGCTTCTTGTGGAACAGGCCCAGCGAGAGCATGCTCTGCTTGTTGTAGTACCACTCGGCGGACAGGTCCAGGTTCTTGGACTTGACCGGCTCCAGCGCCGGATTGCCGCGGCTGACCGTCACGCCGGTGACGCTGGCGGTGGTGCCGTAGGTGCTGCCGCCGGCGATCTGGTCGTAGCGCGGACGGCCGATCGACACGCCATAGCTGGCGCGCACTTTCATGTCGGAGCGCGGCTCGATGTCCCAGTCGATGCTCGGCAGGAAGTTGTTGTACTTGCCTTCCAGCGTCTCGAAGGTCTGCGAACCGAAGTCCACCGGCAGCTCGTTTTCCGAGATCCAGCGGATGCCGGTCGGCACCTTGGTCAGGCCGGTCGAGGCGACCCGGGTCTGCTCGTAGCGGAAGCCGATACCGGTGTGCATCGGCATCGCGGTATCCCAGTCGGTATTGAACTGCAGGTAGATCGACTTGGTCTTCTCGATCGTGGTGCGGTCGTAGGCCGGGTTGGCCAGGCTCGGGGTGTAGCCGGCGCGGTCGCCCGTGATCGCGATGGCGGCATTGCGCACCGCCTCGAAGTCGAACGGGTGGATCTGGGTGAACAGGGCCGGATTGTCGGCGCCGCCCAGCTTGCTGAAGTAGTTGCGCAGGTTATCCGCGTGCCACATGTTCTGGTCGTAGGCGTTCGAGGTGACCGGCACCGTGCCGCCCCAGGTATCGCGCTGCACCTGCTGGAAGATCGACTCGTTCTTGTTCTTGGTGAAGGCCGCGCCGAAGTTCAGGCCCGAGCTCTCGAACAGCTTCAGCTTGCCGCCCAGCTGGGCCTGGTCGAGCGTCATCTTGTTGCGGCCGTCCTGGAACCACGAGCCGGCGACCTGGTGCGGCCTGCCGACGAAGTCCGCGCCCTGGATCGACAGCACCGGCATCTCGCTGGTGAAGTCGGCGCGCGTCAGGCCGCGGCTGAAGCTGGCGGTGGCCAGGTCGTTGTTGAAGCCGTAGGGGCTGTCCGACTTCGCCTCGGCCACCGAGTGGTGGGCGTCGAAGCTCAGGGTCAGGTCGGGGGTGGCGCGCCACTGGGTGTTGAAGCCGAGCGAGTTCAGGGTCGACTTGCGGGCCGCGTCGCCGCCGTTCATCGAGATGTCCTGCGGGCTGGTGTAGCGCTCCTCGTAGTACAGCGGCGAGGACAGCGGGCCGCCGCTGAACTGGGCGCCCTGGATGTCCATGTTGTGGCCGAACCAGGCCGACAGCTCGCTGTAGCGGTGCTGGAGCTTGTTCTCGGCGTAGGTGTAGTCGAGGGTGGTGGTCAGTTCCTTGACCGGGCGGAACTGGAAGGTCAGCTGGCCGTTGGTGCGCTGGCGCTGGTAGCCGTTCATCTTGTACGACATGTTCTGCGGCGACAGGTACAGGTCGTTGCCGCTCGGCGAGTTCTTGATGTTGACGAAGTTCGGGTTGTTCGGCTGCGGGATCGCGCCGTCGCTGGTGTCGCCCATCTTGAACGGGCCCAGCCAGCCGTTGATGACGGCGGCCGTGTTGATGCCCATGTTGCGTTCCTGGTAGCTGGCGCTGGCGGACAGGCCGAACATGCCGTCGTTCCAGGTGTTGCTGTACAGGCCGGAGATTTCCGGGGTGGTGGAACGGCGCGCCTTGTTCTGGTCCGGCAGGTTGTCGTTCGAGGTGTCGTGCACGAGCTTGGCGCCGAAGCTGGCCTGCTTGCCCAGGTCGAGCGGACGGCCGGTCATGACGTTCAGGGTGGCGCCGATGCCGCCCGGGGTGACGTCGGCGCGCACGCTCTTGTACACCTGGATCTGCGAGACGGCTTCCGCGGCCAGGTTGCTGAAGTCGAATGCGCGGCCGGACTGGTCGCCCAGGTTCGCGGTCGGCATCTGGCGGCCGTTGAGCAGCACCAGGTTCAGGTCGGGGCCGACGCCGCGCACCGTGACCAGGGCGCCCTCGCCGCGGTTGCGGTCGATCGAGACGCCGCTGATGCGCTGCAGCGCTTCGGCCAGGTTGGTGTCGGGGAACTTGCCGATGTCGTCGGCGGCGATGCCGTCGACGAAACCGTCCGAATTGCGCTTCAGGTTCAGCGTCGACTGCATGCTGGCGCGGATACCCCTCACGACCACGGTGTTGGCGGCGCTCGGCGTGGCGGTGGTGGTGTTGGCCGGATCGGCCGCGTTGTTCGCTTCCTGGGCCTGGGCCTGGGCGCCCAGGGTGGCGAGCGCGCTTGCCACGGCAAGGGTGATCAGGCGATGCCTGGTGCCCGGATGGCGCGAAGTTGCCTTCTGTTGTTTGTGCAGCACTGTGTCTCCTCTCTTCTACAAATATGGCGCCGCACCCGGGTGGGAACGTGCCGCTGGTGGCGTTACTGAAAAACACCTGACTAAGACTTTGTAGTGGGGCCGGGTCCGTTGTGCCGCGTGCGAAAACTGGATCGCCTTGGCTTATTAATTGCCGCTCGGACTTTTTGTATTGACGAAAGGTTAAAGGGGATGTTTGAATTAGTCAATTCGTCGAACAAACGAAATAGCACATGGAAAGACCGGAAAATGCGTCCCGCATAGGCTTGGCGCGTCCGTTGAGGGAAGCGCAAAGGACTGTCCGACGCGTGCACGGACAAATTTATGAAATCGATTTCATAGGAAAATCAACGACTTCGCGTTTTTTGCGCAGCGCTGATATTTTTGCAAGGAGCTGGTTATACTTGCCATCTTCTGCCGGCCATGCATGCGCATAAGAATTTTTTTCTTTTGTTGCCGGTGTTGCATAATCATCACACTCAAACAGCTTATCGACCCATGCCCGTCACCGGTGACCACCAATTACTGAAGCAACTCAACCGGATGGCCCTGGTGCGGCAGGTCAGCACCCAGCCCGGGCTCTCGCGTGCCTCCCTGGCCGACGTGCTGGGGCTGACCAAGTCGACGGTCAGCATGCTGGTGCGCGACCTGATGGACGAAGGCTGGCTGACCGAGAGCGAGCTGATCGCCACCGGCGAAGTCGGCCGGCGCGCGACGCCGCTGCACCTCGATCCGAACCGCCTGGCCCTGCTCGGCGCGGAGATCGGCGTGGACGAAGCGCGCGTGCTCGCCACCAACCTCCTCGGCGAGGTGCTCGACACGCGCGTGGTCAGCTACGACGACAGCGCCGACCCGGCGTCCTGCATCAAGCTGGTGGCCGCCGGGCTGGTACGGCTGGCGCGCCGGCTCGGGCGGGCAACGGGCGCGGACGGCGCGCGCCAGGTGCTGGGCATCGGGGTCGGCCTGCACGGCGGGGTGGACGAGATGCTCGGGATACTGCGCTACGCGCCGCACATGGGCTGGCGCAACGTCGACGTGGACAGCCAGCTGCGCGCGCACTTCGCCGGCACGCCGCTGGACGCCCTGCCCCTGTACATGCAGAACGAAGCGAACGTCGCGGCCCTGGCCGAGTTCGAATTCACCGGGCAGTCGGGCACGGACCCGCTGGTCTACCTGTCGATCGGCTATGGCGTGGGCGCCGGGGTGATCGTCGGCGACAACCTGCTCACCGGCCTGAACGGGTTCGCGGGCGAGGTCGGGCATGCGATCCTGCAGGCCGACGGGCCGCGCTGCTCGTGCGGGCGCTGCGGCTGCGCCGACGCGCTGATCGGTCTGGCTTCATTGCTGGGCGCCGAGAAGCCGAGCCGGGCGGCGCTCGAGCGCCTGTTCGAGAAGGTGGCGCAGGGGCAGCAGCAGACCTGCGCGGCGGTGAGCGCGGCCGGCGAGCAGCTGGGGGTGCTGCTGAACAACCTGTGGGCCGCGTTCGATCCGATGGCGATCGTCATCGGCGGGCCGGCGCTCAGCCTGGGCGACACCCTGATCGCGCCGGCGCGCCGGGTGCTGGGCGGCTACGCGGATGCCGCGATGTTGACGGCGCCGGACATCCGCACCTCGCGCTTCGGCGCGGACGCGGTCGCGGTCGGCGCCGCGGCGCTGGCGCGCCACCGGCTCACCCGGCCGCTCGACCTGCAGAGCATGGCGCGGCGGGTGGACAAGGCGGGGCGCCAGGGGCGTGGATTGGGAATGGATCCAGTAGGGTGGACGGCTTCGCCGTCCGCGCGTTCGACTCCCGTTTGACTGGATGCGGCGCAACTATTCACGGACTGGTTGAACGCGCGGTCGGCAGAGCGTGATCTGGTCCACTGGACCAGATCACCCCTACGAATGATCAGGCGCCAGCAGCGCCAGCTGTTCCGGCTCCAGGTAGCACCACTCCCCTTCCTTCAGCCCGAGCGATTCCAGCGTCAGCCCGCCGATCTGCGAGCGGTGCAGTGCGCTGCAATGGTTGCCGGCGGCGGCCAGCATGCGCTTGACCTGATGGTACTTGCCCTGCTCCAGCACGATCTCGAGCTGGTGCTCGCCGCGTTGAACGCAGGAAACCGCCTTGAGCGGCGCCGGTTCGTCGTGCAGCTGCACGCCGGCCAGCATCTGCTCGACCAGTGCGCTCGTGACCGGCTCGGCGGTGGTAGCCTGGTAGACCTTGGGCACGTGGCGCTTGGGAGAGGACTGGGCGTGGATGAAGGGGCCGTCGTCCGACATCAGCAGCAAGCCGGTGGTGTCGTGGTCGAGGCGGCCGACCGGCTGCACCTCGCGCCAGCCGAACTGCTCGGGCAGCAGGGTCAGCACGCCGGGATGGTGGCTGGGCTTGCGCGAGCACTCGTAATCGGCCGGCTTGTACAGCGCGAGATAGACGTGTTCGCGGTAGCGCCACTCCTCGTCGAACACGGTCAGCACCAGGTCGCCCGTCTCGAACGTGGCCTTGTAATTGTCTTCGACCGCGCCGTTGACCAGCACGTCGCCGTCCTCGATCAGCGCGCGGCAGTATTTGCGGGTGCCGAATCCCTGCGATTGCAGGATGCGGTCCAGGGATAGTTTGCTCATGGGGCGCCACTTTAACAGAAGGGGCAGCCTCGAACAAAGCACCGGCCGCGCCGGTGCCGGAACCGTATATTACTCATTTGGGGTAAGCAATATTCCGATAGGCCCTCGGATGCTTCCGTACATTTGATGCGCGTCAAGCTTAGGAAGATTCTGATTGATAGACTTCAACGCGTTAGGAATCCGCCTAATAGCACGAGGATGTATTTACCGCATCAACCTCGCCCAGACGATAGGACAAAGACCGTGCATACCGACGCGCAACCGACCGATGGAGTTCTTCCGCAAGCAGCCGATCCTGCCGAGCGGCGCCAGATGGCGAGAGTCCATGCTGCCCTGTTCCCCACCCGCCTGGCGCTGTCGCGCTGGCAGCATGGTGGCCAGATTCCCCATCTGCACCATGGCGGCACGTCGGACACGACGTGCGCCCTGCGCGCCGCCTGGTACGCCACCGCCCGGCGCGATTTCCAGGCCTGGCTCGACCGTGGCGGCTTCAGCCAGTACGAGGACGCGCCCCATGCCCTGCCCACTCCCCGGCTGGCCGACTGCCAGGCGCTGGGCGAAGGCGGCGCCCGCCAGATCGGCAGTTGCACCTGAACTGCGCGGCCGGGGCGCCGGTCGCCGGCCGCCGGAAAATGAAAACGACGGCCGAGGCCGTCGTTTCCACTTCCTGAGAAGGAACACTACTGTGAGGAATTGAATTCACTCGAAGCTGCACGCCTGGTGCAGTGGGGGGAACGCCTCTCGGTCTACCCTCGAGTCGCACCACCTCAATATAGAACATGTTCCGCAGGATGCAAGCATTTTGTTATCGAAGCTGCGGAACAACCCCCTTGTAGGCGGCCCTGACGGCGCCATTGCCCACCGCCGCGCCGAACTTCTTCAGCACGCGCTCCGGCAAGCCTTCGTGGGCGGTGTAGTCGACGATGTCCTCGGCCTTGACGATGTCGCGCGCCACGGTGTCGACGGTGCCGTATCCGTCGGCCAGCCCCATCGCCACCGCGCGTTCGCCGGTCCAGTACAGGCCCGAGAAGGTTTCCGGGGTTTCCTTCAGGCGCTTGCCGCGGCCGGCGCGCACCACCGAGATGAACTGCTGGTGGATTTCGTTGAGCATCGCCTGGGCGTGCGCCTTGTGCTTCTCGGACTGCGGGCTGAACGGGTCGAGGAAGCCCTTGTTCTCGCCGGCGGTGAGCAGGCGCCGCTCGACGCCCAGCTTGTCCATGGTGCCGACGAAGCCGAAGCTGTCCATCAGCACGCCCACCGAGCCGACGATCGAGGCCTTGTTCACGTAGATGCGGTCGGCGGCCGAGGCGATGTAGTAGCCGCCCGAAGCGCAGATCTCGTCGACCACCACGTACAGGGGCTTTTCGGGATAGCCGCGCTTGAGGCGCCGGATCTCGTCGACGATGATGCCGGCCTGCACCGGGCTGCCGCCGGGGCTGTCGATGCGCAGCACCACCGCGGCCGAACCGGCGTCGGAGAAGGCCTTGTTCAGCGAGGGGATCACGGTATCGGCCGCGCCGCTGCCTGCAGCTTCGATCTCGCCCTTGATTTCGATGAGGGCCGTGTGGCGCCCCAGGTTTTCGTCGCCGCCGAAGCCGATGCTGGCGTCGTAGTAGGTGGCCAGCGCCAGGATCGCGACCAGCAGGAAGCTCAGCTTGAAGAAGATGCTCCAGCGGCGCGCGGCGCGGCGCTCCTGCACGGTGGCGAACACCAGTTTCTCGAGGGTCGCGCGCTCCCAGTTGCCGATGTTGGGGTCGGCGGCGAGCCGCTTGTCGGCCTGGCTGGAAGGATCGTGATCGTGACTCGCTTGCTCGCTCATTCGCTCAATTATTCCGGTTTCGATATTGTTACACCGCGGGGCGTCCGCGCCATTCAAGGCGCGGGCGCGAACACCATCTCGTCGGGTTGCCACCAGATGCCGCCATCCCGTTCGCTCACGGCGATCGGCCGCAGCCGGCCGCCGCGGCAGGGACCGCCGGCGCACTTGCCGGTGTCCGGCTGGTATACCGCGCCGTGGGTCGCGCACATCAGGTACAGGCCGCTCGACTCGAAAAAGTCGCCTTCCGACCAGTCGAGCTCGATGGGCACGTGTGCACAACGGTTCAGGTAAGCAAATGGTTTACCTTCATAACGTACCACAAAGCCAGTCGCTGGATGCCCGAAAGCAATGACGGGAAAACGGACACCCTTGCCGCCCTCGAGCAGCGCGGATGCATCGCACACGAACACGCTGCTTTCTTCAGCCATCTTTACGCGTTTTCCAGCAACCAGGCGTGCAATTCGGGAATCGAGCGCGCCGAGAAGATCGGCTTGCAGGCCTGCAACTGGTGCACCGGATGGGCACCGAACTCGACCGCGATGCCGGCGGCGCCGGCATTGTTCGCCATCATCAGGTCGTGGGTGGTGTCGCCGATCATCACGGTGCGGCGTAGAATCTGGCCCAGTTCGCGGGTCAGTTCCTGCAGCATGGCCGGGTGCGGCTTGGAGAAGGTCTCGTCGGCGCAGCGGGTGGCGTCGAACATGGCCAGCAACCCGGCCGCGTTCATGGCCCGGTTCAGGCCGACGCGGCTCTTGCCGGTGGCCACGGCCAGGAAATAGCCTTGTTGCGCAAGGTCGGTCAACATCTCGCGAACGCCCTTGAACAGCACCAGTTCGTGGTCCTTGGTGAGGAAGTGGTAGCGGTAGCGCTCCACCATTTTCGGGTAGAGCACCGGATCGATGTCCGGCAGCACCGCCTGCATGGCTTCGGACAGGCCGAGGCCGATCACGTGCGAGGCCGAGGCGTCGCTCGGCACCGGCAGCCCGAGGTCGCGGGCCGCCGACTGGATGCAGCGGACGATCGCCGCCGTGCTGTCCATCAGCGTGCCGTCCCAGTCGAAAACGATCAGGTCAAATTGCTTTCTTGGCATTGTATGTGTTGTAGGGTGGGCGGGTGTCCCGCCCACGCGGTCAACCAGCTGCGAGATCATCGTGATCGGCTATCCAATCGTGAACAATCACCGCGTGGGCGGGGAACCCGCCCACCCTACGTTTCTATATTTATATGAGTGGTTGCCCCAAGCTTACCAAGAATCGGTCGCACTCGGCCGGCAGCGGCGCGCGCAAGGTCAGCGGCTGGCCGGTATCCGGGTGGGTGAACGTGATCTGGTAGGCATGCAGGAACATGCGCTTGAGCGCTCCGCGCGTGTCGCTTGCCTTCTGAAGCTGCTTGTTCAATGCAAAATCGCCGTATTTCTCGTCGCCCAGGATCGGAAAGCCGCTGGAGGCCAGGTGCACGCGGATCTGGTGCGTGCGGCCGGTTTTCAGTTCGGCCTCGAGCAGGGCGAAGTCCTTCCACTTGCGCTTCAGGTTGAACACCGTGTGCGCTTCCTGGCCGCCGGCCTGCACCACCACGCGGCGCTCGCCGTCCGGCGTCGTGAATTTATGTAAAGGGAGCTTTACATGTTGTCGCTTGTTCACCCAGTCGCCATGCACGGCGGTGAGGTAGCGCTTGTCGGTCACGCCGTCGCGCATCTGGTCGTGCAGGTTGGTCAATGCCGAGCGTTTCTTGGCGATGAGCAACAAACCCGAGGTCTCGCGGTCGAGCCGGTGCACCAGTTCCAGGAACTTGGCCTGGGGCCGCGCCGCGCGCAACTGCTCGATCACGCCATACGACACCCCCGAGCCGCCATGCACGGCGACGCCGGCAGGCTTGTCGATGACGAGCAGGTGCGTATCCTCGAACACGATGGGAAACTCGACGCCGGGCGTGGCCTGCTGGCTGGCTTTCTCGGCGATCCGGATCGGCGGAATGCGCACCAGGTCGCCTTCGGCGAGGCGGTACAACTGGTCGATGCGGCCCTTGTTGACCCGCACCTCCCCCGAACGGAGGATGCGGTAGATGTGGCTTTTGGGGACGCCTTTGCAGACGCGCAACAGATAGTTATCGATGCGCTGGCCGGCTTCTTCCTCGGTGATTGTCACGAACTGCGCCTGGATTGTTGGCTGTGATGAAGGGGGAACAACATCGTTTTGTACCACTGTTCGCATTGTCTTCCCAGAAATTCTCTCTAAGTCCTTCATTTTGAATATATAATCGACAGGCGGCGGTCAAACCTCTGCTGGTGTAAGAATTAAAACGATATTTTACACAGGGGCGCGCTCCACCGGCCCCGCCATGAGCAAATTCGGTGGAAAAAAACGTGTACGCACATTCAGGCGCCGATCAGGGTTGCACCTGCAGTTGCAATCGGGTCGAGTGGCTGAGTGCAGGATTGGATGTTTGGATTTGTATGGATAAGTACCGGCAAGCCGCGCCGTTCGCGGCTCGCCGGTTGATGGTGTCGATAACGCTTGTCGTTTTCGCCCGACCCGATGTAAGCCTCACCTGAAGGCTTGACTTTACGGAAGGCTGATTGATCGCCTCGGTATCGAAGTCTTGGTTGTTCGCTGGCTACGGTTTGGCTCGTTGTTGCACACCGCCCCGCTGAACCCGCCGTGCCCACCCCAACGTGGTGGCAGGCGGGCCGGCTGCTGGTTGCGGCGTGCGTAGACAATGACGTTCGACACCACTGCGCCCCGTGCGGCAGCGATGCATTGCGTCGCCCTGCCCCGTCCCGGGTATTCCCCCCTCCAGCATTCCTTCTCCGCGTACATTCCCTGTACTTTCGCCGCGTCTTACAAGCGCGGCATGACACGGCCTTCGGGTCGCGGAGTTAATAAAAATGAAACGCATGTTGTTTAATGCTACGCAGCAAGAGGAACTGCGCGTAGCGATTGTCGACGGCCAGAAGCTGATCGACATCGATATCGAGACCGCCGGTCGCGAGCAACGCAAGTCCAATATCTACAAGGGTGTCATCACCCGCATCGAACCCTCCCTCGAAGCCTGCTTCGTTTCCTACGGCGAAGACCGCCACGGTTTCCTCCCCTTCAAAGAAGTTGCCCGTTCTTATTTCCGCGATGGCGTCGACGTGCGTAACTGCACGATCAAGGAAGCCCTCAAGGAAGGCCAGGAAATCATGGTCCAGGTCGAGAAAGAGGAGCGCGGCAACAAGGGCGCGGCCCTGACCTCGTTCATCTCGCTGGCCGGCCGCTACCTGGTCCTGATGCCGAACAACCCGCGCGGCGGCGGCGTGTCGCGCCGCGTCGAAGGCGAAGAGCGCCAGGAACTGCGCGAAACCATGGACAAGCTCGACCTGCCGCAGGGCATGTCGGTGATCGCCCGCACCGCCGGCATCGGCCGCACCGTCGAAGAACTGCAGTGGGACCTGAACTACCTGATGCAGCTGTGGCGCGCGATCGAAGGCGCCGGCAAGTCGGCCGCCGGTCCGTTCCTGATCTACCAGGAAAGCTCGCTGGTGATCCGCGCAATCCGCGACTATTTCCAGCCCGACATCGGCGAAGTCCTGATCGACACCGACGATATCTTCGACCAGGCCCAGCAGTTCATGTCGCACGTGATGCCGGACATGGCGCATCGCGTCAAGCGCTACAGCGACGACGTGCCGCTGTTCTCGCGTTTCCAGATCGAACACCAGATCGAGACCGCCTACGCGCGCACCGTGCCGCTGCCGTCGGGCGGCGCGATCGTCATCGACCACACCGAAGCCCTGGTCTCCATCGACGTCAACTCGGCGCGCGCCACGCGCGGCTCCGATATCGAAACGACCGCCTTCAACACCAATTGCGAAGCGGCCGACGAAGTGGCGCGCCAGTTGCGCCTGCGCGACCTGGGCGGCCTGATCGTGATCGACTTCATCGACATGGAAGTGGCGAAGAACCAGCGCGAGGTGGAAACCCGCCTGAAGGAAGCCCTGCACCATGACCGTGCACGCGTGCAGATGGGCAAGATTTCCCGGTTCGGCTTAATGGAGTTATCGCGCCAGCGCCTGCGTCCGTCGCTGTCGGAAGGCTCGCACGTGACCTGCCCGCGCTGCTCGGGCACCGGCCACATCCGCGATACCGAATCCTCGGCCCTGCAAGTCCTGCGCATCATCCAGGAAGAGGCCATGAAGGAGAACTCGGCCGCGATCCACGTGCAGGTGCCGGTCGACGTCGCCGCCTTCCTGCTGAACGAAAAGCGCGGCGAAGTGCTCAAGATCGAGAACCGCCACCGCATCACCGTGATCCTGATCCCGAACAAGCATCTGGACACCCCGCACTACAAGCTCGAGCGCATCAAGGGCGACGACCCGCGCCTGGAAGACGCCGCCGCCAGCTACACCATGGCGGAATCGGCCGAGACCGACATGGGCTTCGCCAAGCGCCAGAAAGAAGAAGCCAAGCCGCGCCAGGAAGCCGTGGTCAAGACCATCACCCCGGCCCAGCCGGCCCCGATGGTGGACCGCAGCGAAGCCGCCAAGCCGGCCAAGGCCGCGCCTGCCGCTCCGGCAGCGGCGCCAACGCCGGCCGCTCCGGCCCCGAGCGAACTGGGCTTCTTCGCCCGCATCAAGCAATTCTTCATGGGCGCCCCGGTTCCGCCGGCGCCGGCGCCGGCTCCGGTGGTCGCTGACAAGCCGGCAGCACCGGCAGCCGCAGCCGAGCGCGGCGAACGCGCCGGCCGCAACGGCAGCGGCCAGCGCACCCGCAACGGCCGCGGCGCCAAGGGCGGCCGCGAGCGCGACGAGCGCGACCTGACTGCCAAGCTCGAAGAGGGCGTCAAGCCGGTGGAAGCCGAGGCCAAGCCGGCCCGCCCACCGCGCGAGAAGCGCGAACCGCGTGCACCGCGCGAGCCGCGTGAGCAACTCGATACCGCAGCCGCACCGCGCGCCGAACGCGAGCCGGGCGAGCGCAAGGAACGCGCACCGCGCCAGCCGCGTGGCGAGCGCAGCGAGCGTAGCGCTCAGCAGCCGGTCGAGGCCAAGGCCGAAGAACTGAAGCTGCAGGCCGTCGCGGCCCCGGTCGACGAAAGCGAACTGTCGACCACCACGCCGCACGGCGACGTGCTGGACCACGCGGTGAAAGTGGCAGCAACGGGCGCCAATGGCGAGGAACTGGACGCCGAAGGCGGCGACGAACCGCGCCGCCGCCGCCGCCGCGGTGGCCGCAACCGCAACCGCCGCGACCGTGACCAGGTCGAGGGCATCGAGTCGGCCGACGGCCAGGACGGCGTGCCGGCCTTTACGCCGGTCGCCGACGAGGAAGCCGCCAAGGTCGCGGCCGCCGCCAAGGCTGCGCCCAAGGCAAAGGCAGGCGCCGCATCGGGTCCGTGGCCCTTCCCGACCGCCGCATCGGTGGCTGCCAAGGCGCAGGCTGAAGCCGCTGCCAAGGCTGCCGCCGCCGCACCGGCCCCGGTTGCAGAACAAGCACCGGCCGCTGCCGCACCGGCTCCGGCCGTAGCAGCCGCACCGGGTCCATGGCCGTTCCCGACCGCAGCCTCGGTGGCTGCGGCCAAGGCGCCGGAAGCGCCGGCCGTCCAGACTCCAGTGGCCGCAGCGCCGGTCGTGGAAGCGCCGGTTGTGGAAGCGCCGGTTGTGGAAGCTCCCGTCGCCGAAGCTGCACCGGTGGCCGAAGCTGCACCGGTGGCCGAAGTACCGGCTGCTCCGGCTGCGCCTGCTCCTGCGCCTGTCGCTGCCGCCGCTCCTGCGGCAGCCGCACCGGCGCCGGCACCGGCGCCGGCGGCGGACATGAACGAAGTCCTGTCCATGGCCGGCCTGCAGCTGGCGTCGACCGACCCTGAAAAGCTGCGCGCCGCCCAGGAAGCCGCCGCCGCGGCCAACACCCCGCCGCGCATGGGCCGTGCCCGCAAGCCGGTGCAGGTGCCGGTGGACGAGCCGCTGGTCCAGGTCGATACGCGTCAATAAGCGCTAGCTTGACGTCGCGAAAAGGGAAGCCGAGCCAGGCTTCCCTTTTTCTTTGCAAGTCTCGGGGTCAGGTCTGACATTCAGACACAAACTCAAGCGTGAGTTGCTTGTCTTGCTGGGCTCGTGTCCAAATGTCAGACCTGACCCTGCCCTGTCGGCGCAGGCGTGAACAATGTCACTGGCATTGTTCACGCCAATTTCCTCACCGAAGTCGCGCCCGCAAGCAACAAGTCATATTGCTGGGTTACGATGACAAGCATGCAAGCCCCCGCCCCCATCACCTTCCGCGAAGCCCTGCTCTACTGGCTCAAGCTCGGCTTCGTCAGCTTCGGCGGCCCCGCCGGCCAGATCGCCCTGATGCATGGCGAACTGGTGGAGCGCCGCCGCTGGATTTCCGAGCAGCGCTTCCTGCACGCCCTGAACTACTGCATGCTGCTGCCGGGCCCCGAGGCCACCCAGCTGGCCGTCTACATCGGCTGGCTGCTGCACCGCACCTGGGGCGGCATCATGGCCGGGCTGCTGTTCATCCTGCCTTCGCTGGCCATCCTGATCGGCCTGTCCTGGGTCTACCTCGCCTGGGGCCACCTGCCGGCCATCGCCGGCGTCATGGCGGGCATCAAGCCTGCGGTGGTCGCGATCGTCATCGCCGCCGCCTGGCGCATCGGCACGCGCACGCTGCGCAATGGCGCGCTGGCCGCGATCGCCGCGCTGGCCTTCGTCGCCATCGCCCTGCTCGACATTCCCTTCCCGCTGATCGTGCTGGGCGCAGCAACGGCCGGCTGGGTTGGCGGGCGCATCTGGCCGCAGCGCTTCCAGCCGGGCGGCGGCCATCCGGCCGAGCGCAAGCACTACGGCCCGGCCCTGATCGACGACGACACCCCAAGCCCATCCCACGCCCGGTTCTCGCTGCGCGCCCTGCTCAAGGCCACGCTTGCCGGCGCCGGCCTGGCGCTCGTGGCCTGGCTCCTGCTGGCGGCCGTCTACGGCGTGGACGGCACACTGGCGCGCATGGGCTGGTTCTTCACCAAGGCCGCCCTGATGAGCTTCGGCGGCGCCTATGCGGTGCTGCCCTACGTGGTGCAGGGCGCGGTCGAGAAATACGGCTGGCTCGGCGCCAGCCAGATGATCGACGGCCTGGCGCTGGGCGAGACCACGCCCGGCCCCCTGATCATGATCGTGGCCTTCGTCGGCTTCGTCGGTGGCTGGACCCACGCGCTGTTCGGACCGGATGCGCCGGCCCTGGCCGGCATCGCCGGGGCACTGGTGGCAGGCCTGTTCACCTTCCTGCCCTCCTTCGTCTTCATCCTGGCCGGCGCGCCGCTGGTCGAGTCCGGGCGCGGCAACCTGCGCTTGACGGCCCCGCTCACCGCGATTTCCGCCGCCGTGGTGGGCGTCGTCGCCAGCCTGGCCGTGTTCTTTGGCCAGCACGTGTTCTTCGCCGGCGGCCAAGCCCGCTTGGGGCCGATCGCCATCGGCATTGCCGCCAGCATCGCCCTGCTGAGGTTCAGGATCGGGCCGATCAAGCTGATCGCCGCCTGTGCGCTGGCAGGCATCGTGCTATCGTATTGGCATGCCTGAAAAAATCATCCTGCTGAACGACCTGCGCTCGCCCGCCATGCCGGTGCCAAGCGAGCTTGACGCGCCCACCGGCCTGCTGTCGGATGCCCTGGGCCGCCCGCTGCACGACCTGCGCATCTCGGTGACCGACCGCTGCAATTTCCGCTGCGTCTACTGCATGCCGAAAGAGGTCTTCGACAAGGATTACGCCTACCTGCCGCACGGCGACCTGCTCTCCTTTGAGGAAATCACGCGCGTGGCGCGCCTGTTCATCGCCCACGGGGTCGAGAAGATCCGCCTGACCGGCGGCGAACCGCTGCTGCGCAAGAACCTCGAACGCCTGGTCGGCATGCTGCGCGCCCTCGGCACGCCAAGCGGGCGCCCGCTCGACCTCACGCTCACCACCAACGGCTCGCTGCTGGCACGCAAGGCCCGGGCCCTGAAGGACGCCGGCCTGGACCGCGTCACGGTATCGCTCGACGCCCTCGACGACACGGTGTTCCGGCGCATGAACGACGTCGACTTCGCAGTGGCCGACGTGCTGCACGGCCTGGACGCGGCCCACGCCGCCGGGCTGGGGCCGATCAAGGTCAACATGGTGGTCAAGCGCGGCACCAACGAGGACCAGATCCTGCCGATGGCGCGCCACTTCAAGGGTTCTCCTTTCATCCTGCGCTTCATCGAATACATGGACGTGGGCGCCTCGAACGGCTGGAACATGATTGATGTCATCCCTTCCGCCGAGGTGGTGCGCCGGATCGGGCTCGAGTTGCCGCTGGCGCCGCTTGCCGCCAACTACAGCGGCGAGACCGCCGCCCGCTGGCGCTACCTGGACGGCAGCGGCGAGGTCGGCTTCATCTCCAGCGTCACGCAAGCCTTCTGCCACGACTGCACGCGCCTGCGCCTGTCCACCGAGGGCAAGCTCTACACCTGCCTGTTCGCCACCCGCGGCCACGACCTGCGCGCCCTGCTGCGCGGCGACCGGCCGGACGCGGAGATCTCGGGCGCGATCGCCCAACTGTGGCGCGGGCGCGCCGACCGCTACTCGGAAACGCGCACCGTGGACACCGCCGGGCTGGCGCGCGGCGGCAGGAAGGTCGAGATGTCGTACATCGGCGGTTGATTCGGACTCATATGGACAAACAACTCATCACGGGATTGATCCTGGCGGGCGGCCGTGGCTCGCGCATGGGCAACGTGGACAAGGGCCTGCAGCCCTTCCGCGGCAAACCGATGGCGCAGCACGCGATCGAGCGCCTGCTGCCGCAGGTCGGCTCGGTCATGGTCAACGCCAACCGCAACCTCGAACGCTGGCTGGAGCTGGCCGCGCCGGTCTGGGCGGACGAAACGCCGGGCTTTGCCGGACCGCTGGCCGGGCTGGAAGCCGGCCTGCGCCACTGCGTCACGCCCTGGCTGCTGGCGGTGCCCTGCGATTCGCCCTTCCTGCCGCCCGACCTGGCCGAGCGCCTGGGCGCCGCCGCCGAAGAAGCCGATGCCGACCTCGCCTTTGCCGTCACCCGCGAGCCGGGCATGCGCCCCCAGCCGCATCCGGTGTTCTGCCTGGTGAAGACGAGCCGCCTGCCGGTGCTGTCGCAATACCTGCTTGAAGGCGGACGCCGCATGGACGGCTGGTACAAGGACCTGAAGGCGGTCGAGGTGCTGTTCGAGGACGCCGACGCTTTCCGCAACATCAATACGCTCGAGGAGTTGCAGGGCTTCGACGACAGCCTGCCGCCTACCCTGGCGACAGTGACCAGTTGCCTGTCGGGCTACGATCCGGACGCCCTGCCGGTGCGCGACGCCCAGCGCATCATCCGCGAGTTCGTGCAGCCGGTGCGCGCCGTGGAAAAGGTGGCGCTGCGCGCCGCGCTCGGCCGGGTGCTGGCCAGGGACCTCATCTCGCCGATCGACGTGCCGGCGCACGACAATTCGGCCATGGACGGCTTCGCGCTGCGCGGCGAGGACTTGCGTGGTGACACGCCGGTGACGCTGCGTGTGATCGGCACGACCTACGCAGGCAATGCTTCCGGGCTGGTTCCGGCCGCGGGCGAGTGCGTGCGCATCATGACGGGCGGCGTCATGCCGGACGGCTGCGACAGCGTGGTGCCGCAGGAATTCGTCACCCAGGAAGGCGAAACCATCACCCTGCCGGCGGGCGTGATCCGCCCCGGCGACAACCGGCGCTTCGCCGGCGAAGACCTGAAGGCCGGCAGCCCGGCCTTGAAGGCGGGCCGCGTGGTGCGTCCGGCCGACCTCGGTCTGATGGCCTCGCTCGGCGTCGCCGAAGTCGCGGTGCGGCGCCGCCTGCGCGTGGCCTTCTTCTCGACCGGCGACGAACTGCGCTCGGTCGGCGAGCCACTCGACGAGGGCTGCGTCTACGACAGCAACCGCTACACCATCTACGGCATGCTGCAGCGCCTGGGCTGCGACATCATCGACATGGGCGTGGTGCGCGACGACCCGCTGGCACTGGAAGAGGCGCTGCGCTGCGCCTGCGAGAACGCCGACGCCATCATCACCTCGGGCGGCGTGTCGGTCGGCGCGGCCGACTACACCAAGCAGATCATGGCCAGGCTGGGCGACGTGAGCTTCTGGAAGATCGGCATGCGTCCGGGGCGCCCGCTGGCCTTCGGGCGCGTGCATTCGAACGGCCGCAGCGCCTTCCTGTTCGGGCTGCCGGGCAATCCGGTGGCGGTGATGGTTTCCTTTTACTTCTTCGCGCGCGAAGCCCTGCTGCGCATGATGGGCGCCGAAGCCCCGCTGCCGCTGCTGCGCGCCAGGTCCGGCGGCGCGATCCGCAAGAAGACCGGGCGCACCGAATACCAGCGCGGCATCCTGGCGCCCGGCGCGGACGGCCAACCGGAGGTGCGCATCACCGGATCGCAGGGCTCGGGCATCCTGCGCTCGATGTCGGAAGCGAACTGCATGGTGGTGCTGCACGACGAGCAGGGCAATGTCGCGGCGGGCGACATGGTCGATGTACTCATATTTGACGGGTTGACGTAGGGTGGGCGGCTTTGCCGCCCACGCGGTCAACGCACGTTTGATTTACCACACACTTGGCGCCATTTGCTGCCGTACGATGCGCCGATGTCCCGCTACCGCCGCTCCCTGAATGGGGTCTCCTATTTTTTCACGGTTGTGATTCACCACCGACGTCCCATCCTTTGCCGTGAGCCCGTCCGTCGGGCCCTTCGTGCTGCCATCGAGCGGGTCCGGATTCGTCTGCCTTTCGAAACCGACGCGATGGTCTTGATGCCCGACCATCTTCACTGCATCTGGACACTGCCAGATGGAGACGCGAATTTTTCCATGCGCTGGTCCCAGATCAAGCATGACGTGTCTTATGCGTGCCGTGATTTATATGAGGCTTCACTTTCTACGTCACGCCGACGGCAGCGGGAAGCATCTATATGGCAACGGCGATTTTGGGAGCATCAGATTCGTGACGAAATCGACATGGAGAGGCATGTCGATTACATCCATTTCAATCCAGTAAAGCATGGCTTCGTCAATGCAGCATCAAAATGGCCTTACTCGACGTTCGCACGGTACGTCCGAGATGGCGTGTACGAGCAGGATTGGGGCGGCAATCCGGCATGTGACGATATGAAATTCGAGTAGACAGCGCGGCGGCGCATCTGTCCGTTGACCGCGTGGGCGGCATAGCCGCCCACCCTACTCTTCGGGGCCGAGCATCAGCTGCGCCGCCTCGCTCGGCAGCGCCTCCACCGACTTCAGCTTGCGCGCCATCTGGCGGCTGCGCACCTCGGCGCTTTCGATGTTCTTGGCGGCCTTCTCCAGCGTGGCCTTGGTGGTGGCCAGCACGTCGCCGAACTTGGTGAATTCGGTCTTCACCGCGCCCAGCACCTGCCACACCTCGGACGAGCGCTTCTCCAGCGCCAGCGTGCGGAAGCCCATCTGCAGGCTGTTGAGCAGCGCGCTCAGGGTCGACGGTCCGGCGATGGTCACGCGCAAGCTGCGCTGCAGGTCGTCGGCCAGGCCGGGACGGCGCATCACTTCCGCGTACAGGCCTTCGGTCGGCAGGAACAGGATCGCGAAATCGGTCGTCTGCGGCGGCGACACGTATTTCTCGCAGATCGTTTTCGCCTCTACACGCACTGCCCGTTCGAGCTCGGCGCCGGCACGCGCGACGCCATCGGCATCGGCCAGCTCGGCCGCTTCCAGCAGGCGCTCGTACTGCTCCTTCGGGAACTTGGCGTCGATCGGCAGCCACAGCGGCGGGCCGCCATCGACCACGCCCGGCAGCTTGATCGCGAATTCCACGCGCGCGCCGCTGCCCGCGATGGTCTCGACGTTTTTCGCGTACTGGTCCACCGTCAGCACCTGTTCGAGCAGCATCTCGAGCTGCACCTCGCCCCAGGTGCCGCGGGTCTTGACATTGGTGAGCACACGCTTGAGGTCGCCCACGCCGATGGCCAGCTGCTGCATCTCGCCCAGACCCTGGTGCACCTTCTCCAGGCGCTCGCTGACCTGTTTGAAGCTCTCCGTCAGGCGCGTCTCCAGCGTCGCGTGCAGCTTCTCGTCGACCGTTTGACGCATCTCTTCGAGGCGCTTGGCGTTGTCGTTCTGCAGGTCGCGGATCTTGGTTTCCAGCGTGCCGCGCACTTCCAGCATGCGCTGGGCGTTCGATTCGGTCAGGTTCGACAGGGTCAGCTGCAGGGTGTCGGCGAAGCGCTTCAGCGCCCGCGCCTGCTCTTCGCGGCCGCTGGCGGAATGCAGCTGCATCTGCTGGCGCATGCCGTCGAGCTGCTGCACGGTGGCGGCGTGGTACTGGCCCATGTGGCCCGCCACTTCCTGGCGCGTGGCCTGGGCGGTGGACTGCAGCTCGAGGCGCAGCTCGCGCTCCAGGCGCTCGATGTGGCGGCCGTCGTCGGCCGCAGCGCCGGCCTTCCGCGAACGCGCCAGCAGCGCCAGCTGCAGGACGATGACGACGGCGAGCGCCGCCAGGATCAGGAGTTCGGCGATACCCATGCGTCAGTCGGCCTTGTTCCGCATCCAGTCGGCGGTATGGTAGAAGGACTGCATCAGGCGCATGCGCAGGTCTTCGTCGTAGCCCAGGTCTTCCATCGCCCAGGCCATGGCGCGCAGCCACTGGTCGCGCTCCTTGGTGCCGATGGCGAACGGTAGATGGCGCGCGCGCAGGCGCGGGTGGCCGTAGCGTTCGACGAACAGGTCGGGGCCGCCCGTCCAGCCGGACAGGAACATGAACAGCTTCTCGCGCGAGCTGTCGTTGGGTTGCGGGTGCATGGCGTGGATGACGGCGAATTCCGGCTCCAGCTGCATCAGGTCGTAGAAGCGGTCGACGAGTTCGCGCAGGCGCGCGGCGCCGCCCATCACCTCGTAGAGAGTTTGTGCGTCAGGGGTGTTCGGTTCGGACATGCCGCCATGATAGCGCAGCCGGAACCCACCGTGGCCGCCGCGGCCGGCTGCTGTTGCAAAGCGGGCGCGTACGATGCCCGGCGCCGGCGGCGCTACCTGCGGGCGCATTGCGCGCTACCCCGCCGGAAGCGCTGGGAGCTCGACCGCGGGCTGGGGCATTGCGGCTCCGAGGTGATCGGAGAGATATACGTGCCACGCGAGCGCCTGGTCGATTTCATGCACGCGGCCGCGGCCGGCTTCAGGCGGCATGCGGTAGGTCGGCTGATCGACATGGCGATCGCGCGCGGCGGCAGCTTCTACCTGACCTATTCGCGCGCGGCCACGGCCGAGCAGGTACGCGCCTGCTATCCGGACATCGCGCAGTTCTTCGAGGCGAAGCGCCGCTACGATCCGCAGCAGCGCTTCCAGAGCAGCTGGCACCGCCACTACCAGCCGTTGCTGGCGGCTGCGTCGGCAGCGCTGGCGGCATGATGCGAACGGGCTGCGCCTCAAGCCTCGCGCAGGGTCTGCAGCGGCGGCTGGCGCAGCACGCTGCGCAGCCCCAGCCAGCCACCGATCAGCGCGCAGACGGCGCCCACGACCACGCCGGCCAGCCACACCTGCGGCTCGAACTTCCATGGGAACTTGAACACGTATTCGGCCAGCACCCAGCCCATGGCCGCCGCGCCGGTCGCCGCCAGCACGCCGGACAGGCCGCCGACCAGCACGAACTCGATCCGCTGCGCCGTCGCCAACTGGCCCCGCGTGGCGCCGAGCGCGCGCAGCAGGCCCGCTTCGCGGGTGCGTTCGGACTGCGAACCCATCAGGGCCGCATACAGCACCAGCACGCCGGAGGCGAGCGTGAACATGAACAGGAACTCGACCGCCACCACCACCTGGTCGAGCACTTCCTGCAACTGGCGGATGATGCCGGAGACGTCGATCACGGTCAGGTTCGGATAGGCGCGCGTCAGGGCGTTGGTCAGCTTGCCGGCCGCATTGGCCCCATCTTCGGGCAAATGGAAAGCCGTCATGTAGCTCTTCGGCGCATTCGCCATCGCCTGCGGGTTGATGATGACGAAGAAGTTGGCGCGCATCGAGCCCCATTCGAGCTTGCGCAGGCTGGTCACTTTCGCCTCGACCGGCATGCCGGCCATGTCGAAGCGCATGACGTCGCCCAGCTTCAGCCCCAGCCTGGTCGCCAGGCTCTGCTCCACCGAGGCCTCGGCCACGCCTGGTCCATCGGTGTACCACTTGCCGGCGACGATCTCGTTGGTCTCGGGCAGCTCGGCCACCGTGGACAGGTTGAACTCGCGCTCGGCCAGGCGGCGCGCCTCGCCGTTCTGGAAGGAGTTGCGGGTGAGCTCGGCGCCGTTGACGTGCGTCAGGCGCCCGCGGATCATCGGGTACAGGAACACGTTCTTGACGCCGGCGCCCGCCAGCTGCTGCTCGAGGCCCTGCGCCTGCTCCGGCTGGATGTTGATGATGAAGCGGTTCGGCGCGTCCGGCGGCGTGGCCGTGCGCCAGGCCGTCATCAGGTCGCCGCGCACCACGGTGAGCAGCAGCAGCGCCATCAGGCCGAGCGACAGCGACACCACCTGCACCACGGTGGCGCCGGGACGGCGCTGCAGCGAGGTGATGGCGAAGCGCCAGCTCTGGTTCTTCGAGGCGCCGCGCAGCTGCCGCAGCAGGCGCAGGCCGAGCCAGGCCACCAGGGCGAACAGGCCCAGGCCGCCGAGGAAGCCGCCGGCCGTCATGAAGGCCAGCCTGGTGTCGCCGGCCTGCCACAGCAGCAGGGCCAGGAACACGCCGGTGCCCAGGCCATAGGTGGCCAGCGCCAGCGGCTGCGGGCTGGCCGCTTCGCGCCGGATGACGCGGTTGTGCGGCACGTTGCGCAATTGCAAGACCGGCGGCAGCGCGAAGCCGACCAGGAGCAGCAGGCCGGTGGCGATGCCCTGCAGCGCAGGCAGGAAGGATACCGGCGGCAGGTCCGGCGGCAGCAGGTTGCCGATCATCTGGATCAGGACGAAGTGGGCGCCGAAGCCGACCGCCACGCCCACGATGCTGCCGACCAGCCCGACGATGGCGAATTCGATCAGGTAGAGCGCGCCCACCTGGTTCTGGGTCATGCCGAGGCAGCGCAGCATCGCGCAGGCGTCCAGGTGGCGCTGCATGAAGCGGCGCGCCGCCATCGCGACCGCCACCGCGGCCAGCATCGCCGACAGCAGGCCGACCAGCGACAGGAAGCTGTCGGCGCGGTCGAGCGTGGCGCGCATCTCGGGGCGGCCGTTCTCGAGCGTCTCGATGCGCACGCCGCGCACGTTGCGGGTGGCGATGTCCTTGCGCAGCCATTGTTCGAAGGCGGCCACACCGGACATGTCATTTTTCGAAGTCGAAGCCACCTGCATGCGGTAGGTCACGCGCGAGAACGCGTCCACCAGGCGGGTAGCCGGCAGGTCCTGCAGCGCCAGCATCACGCGCGGCGCGAAATTGGAGAAGCCCGCGCCGCGGTCCGGTTCGGTGGCGATCAGTTGGGCGATGCGAAACTGCTTGTCGCCCAGCTGGAGGGTGCCGCCCACTTCGGTGCGCAGCGCCGGCAGCAGGTTGGCGTCGACCCAGACCGTGCCCGGCGCCGGAATGTCCCTGGTTTTCTGTCCGATGGCGCGGCTGGCGTCGTCGGGATTCGTGCTGATGCTGAGCTGGCCGCGCAGCGGGTAACCGTTCGAGACCGCCTTGACCGCGGACAGCTGCGCCATCGAGGCTTCGCCTTCGCCGGCCTGCGCCATGCTCTGGAAGGCGACCGTCTCGGCGACCAGCAGGCCGCGCCGCGCCGCCTCGTTCTTCCAGCGCTGCTGGATCGGATCGTCGGCGTTGACCAGCAGGTCGGCGCCCAGCAGCTGGTGCGCGTCGCGGTTCAGGCCCGCGCGCATGCGGTCGACGAAGAAGCCGACCGAGGACAGCGCGGACACCGCCACGATCAGGGCCACCAGCAGGAAACGCAGCTCGCCCGCGCGCCAGTCGCGCGCGGTCATGCGGAGGGACTGGATGAACATCGCCCCCCCTTATGCGGCTGCGGCGCCGGCGGCGTTCGCCTTGGCGAAGAACGCGTCCACCTCGGCCAGGAAAGCGCGCTTGCGCTCCGGGTCGAGGAAGGAGGCGGCGAAGCTGTTGCGGGCCAGTTGCCTGGCGTGGCCGGCATCGAGCGGCAGGGCCTCGAAGGCGGCGATGAAGTTGTCGTTCATGTAGCCGCCGAAATAGGCCGGGTCGTCCGAATTGACGGTGGCGGCCAGGCCGGCGTCGAGCAGCGCGCGCAGGTTGTGGCGGTCCATCGCGTCGAACACGCGCAGCTTGATGTTCGACAGCGGGCAGACCGTGAGCGCCATGCCCTCGCGCGCCAGGCGCTCGGTCAGTTCCCGGCTGTCGAGGGTGCGCACGCCATGGTCGATGCGCTCGACCTTGAGCACGTCGAGCGCGCTCTCGATGTAGCTTGGGGGCCCCTCCTCGCCGGCGTGCGCCACCAGGCGCAGGCCGAGCTGGCGCGCGCGCTCGAACACGCGCGCGAATTTCTCGGGCGGGTGGCCGACCTCGGACGAGTCCAGGCCCACGCCGATGAACTTGTCGCGGTAGGGCAGCGCCTCGTCCAGCGTGGCCAGCGCCTCTTCCTCGGACAGGTGGCGCAGGAAGCACATGATCAGGCTCGCGCTGATGGGGCCGTCCTGGCAGGCGCGCCAGATGCCGTTGATGACGGTCTCGAAGGGCACGCCGCGCGCGGTGTGGGTTTGCGGATCGAAGAAGATCTCGGTGTGTCGAACATTGTCGGCATGCGCGCGGGCCAGGTAGGCGGCGGTCATGTCGTAGAAATCCTGCTCGGTCAGCAGCACGCTGGCGCCGGCGTAATAGATGTCGAGGAAGGATTGCAGATCGCTGAAAGCGTAGGCCTGGC
Source organism: Massilia sp. (assembly GCF_046293535.1). Lineage (NCBI taxonomy): Bacteria > Pseudomonadati > Pseudomonadota > Betaproteobacteria > Burkholderiales > Oxalobacteraceae > Massilia > Massilia sp. The sequence continues at coordinate 69,950 of NZ_JBKBOV010000008.1, forward strand.
GCAACGCCTCGACCGAGGGGTAAGGCAGCGAAATACCATTTCTTTGTGCCAGCGCAAAAATCAGCTCGGGTTCCAGCGAACCTTCGATGTGAATGTGTAATTCTGCCTTCGGCATGTTCTGCAGGATATTGCGTAATTGGGAATGCAGCATGGTCTTCTCCGGCGCTGGTGTGTATTCGATGGGACGTGGCCGACAAGTGTAACGCATGCGTGCGCACCCCTTCCGTCACAGGCAAAAATGGGGGTCCGTATTGACGGTTCGCGTGCGCCACAGCTTGAGCATATCGTGCACTATCGGCTCACAAAGTTGGTATTTAAGCAGGCTGAAGCGGACTGAATCGACCGCTTCGAAACCGCCCTGAAACGGCCTGTCGGGAGCGCATTCCGCATGCTCTCCCGGCGCCTTTGGAACTCAGCTTTTCTTATACGATTCAAGCACTTGCATATGCAGTACCAGCGCGCACGACACGCTTTGACTTCGGGAACTAATAGGCACATAATAAATTTCACAAACGCAAAAAAAAGACGCTCTCCAAGCAACGGGAGACCGGAGCGGCCATATTCGGGTACGTCCGGTACGACAACAAGAAAATCGCAGCATCCACGGCCCCGGTGATCCCGGCGCCAGGTGCGCGACCCACAAGGAGCACGCCAATAAAGACCGGGGCCTGAGGCAGCCCTTGCACAGTCGGCTGCCAGTGATCGTTGTTCGTAACCTTGAGGACATTCGAAATGAGCATCTTTGACAACTATACCGCCCGCTACGAGCGTACCCGCGAAGAGGAATACTCCATGTCGGAGTTCCTCCAACTGTGCAAGAAGGACCCTCTGACCTATGCGAGCGCGCCGGAGCGCATGCTGGCCGCGATCGGCGAACCGACCCTGGTCGACACCCGCCTTGACCCGCGTCTGTCGCGCATTTTCGCCAACAAGGTCATCAAGATTTATCCCGCCTTCCGCGAGTTCTACGGCATGGAAGAAGTGATCGAGCAGGTCGTCTCCTACTTCCGTCACGCGGCCCAGGGCCTGGAAGAACGCAAGCAGATCCTCTACCTGCTCGGCCCGGTCGGCGGCGGCAAGTCCTCGATTGCGGAAAAGCTCAAGCACCTGATGGAAATGGTGCCTTTCTACGCCATCAAGGGTTCGCCCGTGAACGAATCGCCGCTCGGCCTGTTCAACGAGGAAGAAGACGGCACCATCCTCGAAGAGGACTACGGCATCCCGCGGCGCTACCTGCGCACCATCCCGAGCCCGTGGGCGGTCAAGCGCCTGCACGAGTTCGGCGGCGACATCAACAAGTTCCGCGTGGTCAAGCGCTACCCGTCGATCCTGAAGCAGGTGGCGATCGCCAAGACCGAGCCGGGCGACGAGAACAACCAGGACATTTCCTCGCTGGTCGGCAAGGTCGACATCCGCAAGCTCGAAGACTATGCCCAGGACGATCCGGACGCCTACAGCTACTCGGGCGGCCTGTGCCTGGCCAACCAGGGCCTGATGGAGTTCGTCGAGATGTTCAAGGCGCCGATCAAGGTGCTGCACCCGCTGCTCACCGCCACCCAGGAAGGCAACTACAAGGGCACCGAGGGCTTCGGCGCGATTCCCTTCGAGGGCATCGTGCTGGCCCACTCGAACGAGTCCGAGTGGAAGACCTTCCGCAACAACCGCAACAACGAGGCCTTCCTCGACCGTATCTACATCGTCAAGGTGCCCTACTGCCTGCGCGTATCGGACGAGATCAAGATCTACGACAAGCTGCTGCACAACTCCTCGCTCGACAAGGCCCCCTGCGCCCCGGGCACGCTGCGCATGATGGCGCAGTTCGCGATCCTGTCGCGGCTGAAGGATCCGGAGAACTCGAGCATCTATTCCAAGATGCTGGTGTACGACGGCGAGAACCTGAAGGACACCGATCCCAAGGCCAAGTCGATGCACGAATACGTCGACTACGCCGGCGTGGACGAGGGCATGAACGGCCTGTCGACCCGTTTCGCCTTCAAGATCCTGTCCAAGGTCTTCAACTTCGACAATACCGAAGTGGCGGCCAATCCGGTGCACCTGCTCTACGTGCTCGAGCAGCAGATCGAACGCGAGCAGTTCCCGCCGGAGACCGAGCAGCGCTACATGTCCTATATCAAGGAACACCTGGCGCAGCGCTACGTCGATTTCATCGGCAAGGAAATCCAGACCGCCTATCTCGAAAGCTATTCGGAATACGGCCAGAACATCTTCGACCGTTACGTGACCTTCGCCGACTTCTGGATCCAGGACCAGGAATTCCGCGACCCGGACACCGGCGAGAGCTTCGACCGCGAATCGCTCAACGCCGAACTCGAGAAGATCGAGAAGCCGGCCGGCATCTCGAACCCGAAGGATTTCCGCAACGAGATCGTCAACTTCAGCCTGCGTGCGCGGGCCACCAACGCCGGCAAGAACCCGGCCTGGACCAGCTACGAGAAATTCCGTAGCGTGATCGAGAAGAAGATGTTCTCGAACACCGAAGAACTCCTGCCTGTCATTTCGTTCAATGCGAAAGCGAATACCGAGGATGCCAACAAGCATGCCGACTTCGTGGCCCGCATGGTCGAAAAGGGCTACACGCCGAAGCAGGTACGCCTGCTGTGCGAATGGTACCTGCGCGTGAGGAAGTCCTCCTGACAAGGGCCAGCGCACGCCGCAAAATAAAGGCGTGCGCTGCACGCGCGATCTCGGTGCGTATTAAGATAGAAGCATCGAGATTCCGCTAGTCCGCCCGCAACGTATCGGCGGCGCGAAGAACCGTCGCGAGCGGCAGCAGTTGCGGTCGAGAAGCGCAACCGTACAAACGTACGGTGAGCGTCGCAGACCGCAAATGCAACGCGCAGCAGGTTCTTCGCGCCGCCACCACAGGAGGTTAGTTTGACTTATCTCATCGACCGTCGCTTGCAGGGCAAGAACAAGTCCGCGGTCAACCGCGAACGCTTCCTGCGCCGCTACAAGGCGCAAATCAAGGACGCGGTTGGCCGCGCCATCAAAGGCCGTTCGATCACCGATATCGAGAACGGCGAAAAGGTCACGATCCCCGTCAAGGACGTGAACGAACCCCATTTCGGCCATGCCCATGGAGGCGTTTGGGAAACCGTTAACCCGGGCAATACCGAATACCAGAAAGGCGACCAGTTCAACCGTCCGCGCAGCGGCGGGGGCGGCGCCGGGCGCGGGCGTGCCGGCAACAGCGACCAGACGGTCGAGGACGACTTCATCTTCGAGCTGTCGCGCGAAGAATTCATGAATTATTTCTTCGAGGATCTTGAGCTGCCGAATATGATCAAGACGCAGCTCACCCAGACCATCGAATACAAGAACCAGCGCGCCGGCTACAACGTGTCCGGCACGCCTTCGAACATCCACGTGCTGCGCTCGCTGCGCGGCGCGCTTGGACGCCGCATCGCCGTCGGCGGCCCCGCCAAGCGCCAGCTGAAGGAAGCCGAGGAAGCGCTGCGGGCCCTGTTCGACGAAGGCGCGCCTTCGGATGATGAACAGGTGATCGAACTGAAGGACAGGATCCACCACCTGCACATCCGGCTCAACGCGATTCCCTTCATCGACCCCTTCGACCTGCGCTATTCGAACCGGATCAAGGTGCCCAAGCCGAGTACTTCGGCGGTGATGTTCTGCATCATGGACGTCTCGGGCTCGATGGACGAAACCCGCAAGGACACCGCCAAGCGCTTCTTCATCCTGCTCTACCTGTTCCTCAAGCGCGTCTACGAAAAGATCGAGGTCGTCTTCATCCGCCACCACACCGCCGCGGCCGAAGTCGACGAGAACGAGTTCTTCCATTCGCGCGAATCGGGCGGCACCGTGGTGTCCTCGGCCCTGCACCTGCTGCAGAAAGTGCTCACCGAGCGCTACGGCAGCGCGGACTGGAATGCCTACGTGGCCCAGGCCTCGGACGGCGACAACTGGGACAACGACTCGGTGCTGTGCAAGCAGATACTGAACAACGCCATCATGCCGCGGGTCCAGTACTACACCTACGTCGAGATCACCGACGGTCCGCCGCAGAACCTGTGGGAGCAGTATTGCGAGGTGGCCGACCGTCACAAGAACTTTGCGATGCAGAAGATCGTCACCCCGGCCGACATCTATCCGGTCTTCCGCGAGCTGTTCAAGAAACAGCCGAAGTGAGCAGAAACAAGAGGCCCGCCATGCCAAGAGACCCCAACAATCCGCGCGCCCTGCCCGACCAGTCGGAATGGACCTTCGACCTGATCGAGCAGGCGCACGAGGAAATCAAGCGGGTGGCCAAGCGCTACGGCCTGGACACCTATCCCAACCAGCTCGAGATCATCACCGCCGAGCAGATGATGGACGCCTACACGTCCGTCGGCATGCCGGTGTCGTACAACCACTGGTCGTTCGGCAAGCACTTCCTGACGACCGAAAAAAGCTACAAGCGCGGCCAGATGGGCCTGGCCTACGAGATCGTCATCAACTCGAATCCCTGCATCGCCTATCTGATGGAGGAGAACAGCCTGACGATGCAGGCCCTGGTGATCGCCCATGCTGCCTACGGGCACAATTCATTCTTCAAGGGCAACTACCTGTTCCGCACCTGGACCGATGCCGACGCCATCGTCGACTACATGGTCTTCGCCAAGAACTATATTGCCGAATGCGAACAGCGTTATGGCATCGACGCCGTGGAGGAACTGCTCGACTCCTGCCACGCCTTGCAGAACTACGGGGTCGACCGCTACAAGCGACCGGCCAAGCTGTCGGTGGCGCAGGAGACCGCGCGCCAGAAGGAGCGCGAGGAATACGCCCAGTCGCAGATCAACGAAATCTGGCGCACCCTGCCGCTGCGCGAGGAACAGGTAGCCAGTACGGCGCCGACCCGGTTCCCGCCGGAGCCGGAAGAAAACCTGCTCTACTTCATCGAGAAATACGCGCCCCTGCTGGAACCCTGGCAGCGCGAACTGGTGCGCATCACGCGCAAGATCTCGCAGTACTTCTATCCGCAGCGCCAGACCCAGGTGATGAACGAAGGCTGGGCCACCTTCTGGCACTACACCATCCTGCAAGAGCTGTACAAGGAGGGCATCGTCGGCGACGGCTTCATGCTGGAGTTTCTGCAAAGCCATACGAACGTCGTCTACCAGCCGCCAGCGACCAGCCCCTACTACAGCGGAATCAACCCGTATGCGCTCGGTTTCGCGATGATGACGGACATTCGGCGCATTTGCGAAGAGCCTACCGACGAGGACCGTGCCTGGTTCCCGGACATCGCCGGCAGCGACTGGCAGAAGACCCTGGACTTCGCGATGCGCAACTTCAAGGACGAGAGCTTCATCGCCCAGTACCTCTCGCCCAAGCTGATCCGCGAATTCCACTTCTTCGCCGTACTCGACGACGACCGCAGCGACAAGCTGACGATCTCGGCGATCCACGACGAGCAGGGCTACCGCTACGTGCGCCACAAACTGGCCGAGCAGTACAACATCGGCAGCCGCGAGCCGAACATCCAGGTCTGGCAGGTCAACACGCGCGACGACCGTGCCCTGACCCTGCGCCACACGCAGTTCAACCGCCGACCGCTGAACCAGCAGGCGCAGGAGGTGCTGAAGCACGTGGCGCGCCTGTGGGGCTTCGACGTCAGGCTCGAAACGGTGGACCCGAGCGGCCACGTGGTCAGCTTCCTCGAGTGCCGCCGCGAGAAGCGCGGCCGCTGACGCCACCCCGGGCAGCGGCCTTTCGGCGCTGCCCTTCCCTATCCCTCCTTATCCTTCCGCCAGCCTGGCGCGATACCGACGGCGCCGTTTCCGGCAAGCCGGCAATCCCCAGCGCCCCATCCAAGAAAATTGGCGCTGTCACCGTTCGCTATGGATGACTCCGATCGCGATGCGCAGCAATTGCTCCGCCATCGTGATCCGTCCTCCATCGAGCGCCCGGCGCCATCCAAGATAGTTCGGCAAGATTTCGTCGGCTTCGGCAATGCCGCCCAGCCGCTGTGGCTGGTCCTGCTCCGGGCCTTTGAGGAAGCGGTGGCGCCAGCGAAAGGCGGTGTTGCGGTGCACCCCGACTTCCTTGGCGGCGGCGCGCACCGACGTCGAGTCGATCAAGGTGCCCAGGTAATCGAGCCATTTTCCACGCAGCCGCAACCGCGCCAGCGGTGTGCCGCTCAGGTCGTTATAAGTGCGGCCGCAGGCGCGGCAGCGGTAGCGCTGCAGGCCGTTGGCTTGCCCATGCCGGTAGTAACGTTCGCATGCGCAACTGGGGCAGCGACGCATCGCGCCGCCGATCTGGCCGATGAGGGCAATCACCTGGTCCAGCCCGGCAGCGGGATGCAGGGCGGCCAGCGTCTGCAGGCGCTGGGGCAGGTTCAGTGAAGGAGCCTGGCAAACCACTTCTTGAAATGCGGTGCGCGCATGGTCGTTCCCGTCTGTGGTGACAGGCGTTCGACCATGGAGCAGCTCAGCAGTTCGGCGCTCATCCATAGTGAAGGTGGACAGCGCCAAAAAATTTGTACGCTCGGCCGCGCCATCCAAGCAATTTTCCTGTAATAATGCGTGCGCGCGGGATTCGGCTGGACCAATTCGCGCTGAACATGCGCCAACTGCATAAGTGACGCTACGAAAGGCGCCCTGCCGGGGCCGAACAGGCCACTTTCCGGGGTCGCGGCTGGTGCCACCGCGGTGTCCGCACGGCGAAAAGTCTACCCTTGCAACCTAGCACTGGCTTCCATCGCCTCGCGCACCGCCTTACTACCCTCTAGCCGCCCAAATGACCATCCCGACGTAATTTTTTTGCGCTTCAGTACGCAAACACACTGTTCAAAACGTCCAAATCCATGTAGTTTTGCTATGCATGAGAAGCAGATATCCGCAAAGCGCTTATCAAAAGCACAACTGAAGCATATCAAGACGGGGCTCTCCCATGAGTTTTAGCTATGAGTTTGGCGGGAGAGAATCGCGTTCGGCATCTGCTCAACAGTACGCGCCGCTTCGGCAAAACTAGCTATAGTTTTCGTAAATACCGAGGCGGCGTCATACGAAATTTGCTATGTGCGTGCCCTGGCATGGAAAATTCGGCAAAACCATGTTAGCTGCCTCATGATCCACAGATGGAGGAAAACCGCTACACAAAATTACAATCACCCCCTGCTTTCTGGACCACGCACGCACGACTGCGGGACTTGTATAGATGAGCTTCTTTGCCTGTTTTTACAGGCAGTTAGCATCCCTTCAGGGGTGTAAAAATGTCTCCTCAAAAAAGAATTCGTAGGTATAATTCTTTGATGTCCCAGATGCGGCCCTAGGTTTTTGTCGTGTTTAGTGGGTTTAGTGGCAACAAAAAAGAGTTGGTATTGGAGAAAGATGGCATGAATTTTACGCATGATAAGAACCCGGGAAAGAATTACACCGGTCTCGCCATTGTTATCCTGTTGCACGTGGTGGTCGCTTGGGCATTTGTCAATGGCCTGGGCACCCGGATCGTGGAAAAGGTAACTGAGTCCGTTGAAACGAAGCTGATTGAAGAGGTGAAGCCGCCGCCACCGCCGGAGACGCCGCCACCGCCGCCGCCGCCGGAAATGAAGGCTCCGCCACCGCCGTTCATCCCGCCGGTCGAAGTCCAGGTGCAGCAACCGCCGCCGCCGCAGAACACGATCGTGACGGCGACCAACACGCCGCCGCCGACCACGACCCTGGCCCCGCCGGCCCCGCCGGCACCGCCGGCACCAGCGCCAGCGCGTCCTGCAGGCCCGAGCCGTACCGAGGCAGTGGCAGACTTTAATACTTGCGCACGTCCGGAATATCCGCGCTCGTCGCAGCGTAACGAAGAAACCGGTACCACGACCCTGCAGTTCCTGATCGGTGTCGATGGTCGAGTGATGGAATCCAAGCTGCAGAAGTCGTCCGGCTTCCGCGATCTGGATCGGGCCGCACAATCGGCCCTGAGCAAATGCCGATTCAAGCCGGCCACTGTTGATGGTCAGCCGCAACAGGCGTGGACAGCGGTGCAGTACGTCTGGACGCTGGAATAAAACCGAGACAGAACATCGTCTCAACTCTATGATTTTCGTTGTTAATTAGTTCAGCGAACTGTCTATTTTATATTTTTGGAGGAAGCATGTTTAAGAATACCCGTTTGTCCGCTATGCTGGCGGCTGTCCTGTTCTCGGTAATGACGGCATCGGCCCTGGTCTCCGCACCGGCCTTCGCCGACGCTCCTGCCGCAGGCGCCACCGCTCCGGCGGCTGACGCGGCTGCCCCGGCTGCAGACGCTGCGGCACCGGCGGCTGACGCTGCTGCTACCGACGCTGCAGCTGCTCCGGCTGGCGACGCAGCTGCTGCGGCCGCTCCTGAAACCGAAGAAGTCATCAACCCATACGGCATCGAAGCCATGTGGATGCACGGCGACTTCGTCAACAAGGGCACCATCATCATCCTGTCGCTGATGTCGATCGGTTCGTGGTACATCATCATCACCAAGCTGATCGACCAGCAGAAGATCATGCGCCAGTCGAAGGACGCTTCGGCCAAGTTCTGGAAAGCACCGTCGATCGCCGCTGGCTCGGCTCAGCTGAAAGAAGGCTCGCCGTTCCGCTTCATCGCTGAAACCGGCACCAAGGCAACCCAGCACCACGACGGCGCCCTGCTCGAGCAGATCGACCTGTCGACCTGGGTGACCATGCAGATCCAGCGCGCCGTGGACCGCGTCCAGTCGCGTCTGCAAGACGGCCTGTCGTTCCTGGCAACCGTCGGTTCGACCTCGCCGTTCATCGGTCTGTTCGGTACCGTCTGGGGCATCTACAACGCGCTGACCGCCATCGGTATGTCGGGTAACGCATCGATCGACAAAGTGGCAGGCCCGGTGGGTGAAGCACTGATCATGACCGCGTTCGGTCTGTTCGTTGCAGTCCCGGCGGTTCTGGGTTACAACTGGCTGGTTCGTCGTAACAAGTCGGTCATGGAAGACATCCGTTCGTTCTCGGCCGACGTTCACTCGGTCCTGATCTCGGGTGCCATGTCGACCTCGAACGCTGCCGCTGGTGCTAAGAAGGCTGGCTAATCATGTCGATGAGTGTCGGCTCCGATTCCGGAGATGAAGATGCCGTGATGTCGGAGATCAACACGACGCCCCTCGTGGACATCATGTTGGTTCTCCTGATCATCTTCCTGATCACCAGCCCGGTGGTGTTGAATCTGCAGAAAGTGAACCTGCCTGCAGAGACGAACCAGGTTACCAAGCCTACGCCGGAAGACGTCAACATCACCATCAACAAAGATGGCGAGATGTACTACAACCAGACGCGCCTCGCGAACACGGACGAGCTGTTCAAGTTCCTCGCGGAGCAGTCGGTGAAAGTGCCGCAACCGGCAGTGAAAGTTCGTGGCGACCAGGAGTCGCGTTACGAAGCGATCGGCCGGGTGATTTACACGGCTCAGCGTGCTGGGATTCAGAAGGTCGGTTTCATTATCGAACCGCCTGACAAGGGCTAACACCCTGTCCGCGATATCGGGGTTTTCCACGGAAGACCTTGATATCGCGTCCGAGACCCCAACATTTGAAAAGGAAACACCATGGGCATGAACATAGGTTCGGGCTCCGCTAAAGGAGCCGATCCGGAACCGATGATGGAAATGAACATGACGCCGCTGATCGACGTCCTGCTCGTTCTCATCATTATGATGATTATCACGATTCCGAAACAAGACCACTCGGTCAATCTGAACATGCCGGTCGGCACCCCGCCACCGCAGACGAACGAGCAGCCGGTCGTGGTCACGATCGACGTGGACTTCGACGGCACCATCCTGTGGGATGGCCAGGTTGTCCCGAGTCGTGCAGATCTGGAAGCCAAGATGAACGGCGTTGCCGCAATGCCGAACCAGCCGGAAGTGCACCTGCGTCCGAACAAGCTGGTCGAGTACAAGGTAGTGGCCGGTGTCATGGCAACCGCTCAGCGTCTCGGCGTCACCAAGATCGGCATGGTCGGTAACGAGCAGTTCCAGTAATCGATCCATGTTTGACCAACACGGCAGGGTTTCCCTGCCGTGTCCATTTTGAAGAAGGATGTTTTCAGATGATTAAATTTCGTCTCGCACACCTTGGCCTTGCACTGGCTGCCGTAGGATTTACCGCCGCCGTGCCGGTCATTGGCCTGGCCCCCGCACACGCCCAAGTCACCCTGCGCCCGGAACTCGGCAAGCCACTGCAGCAGGCACAGTCGCAAATCAAGCAAGGCAATGCCAAGGGTGCACTGGCTACCCTGCGCGACGCGGACAAGGCAGCGAAGACCGATGACGAACGCTTCCTGATCGAGCGCGTACGCGCTTCGGCAGCCTCGTCGGCAGGCGATTGGAACACCGCCGCCGCTTCGTTCGAAAAGCTGCTCGACTCGGGCAAGCTGAGCGCCAGCGAGCGTTCGCAGTTCTCGGAAGGCCTGGTCGGCATCTACATGCGCGCCGGCGACCTGAACAAGGCGAACGCCACCATCCTGAAGCTGTTGCAGAAGGGTAACGATCCGAAGCTGCGCGCCTACCTGCTGCAGAACTACTACAAGCAGGGCAACGTCGCCGCGCTCGAGCAGGAACTGCGCAAAGCCGAACAGAGCGGCCGCCTGAGCGAAGACGAACTCGGCATGCTGGCGAACATCCAGCTGAAGAAGAACGACAAGGCCGGCTATGTGCAGACCATCGAGAAGCTGGCCGCCAGCTACCCGAAGGCCCAATACTGGAACGACCTGCTGAACCGCGTGCAGGGCAAGCCTGGCTTCTCGGGCCGCCTGGCCGTGGACGTCTACCGCCTGAAGCTGGCCAACAACCTGATGAAGAAGCCGAGCGAGTTCATGGAAATGGCCCAGCTGGTGCTGCAGGCGAAAGCCCCGGCCGAAGCGCTGAAGGTCATCGACAAGGGCTACAAGGCCGGCGCCCTGGGCACCGGTCCGGATGCCGAGCGTCACAAGCGCCTGAAGGACCTGGCCGAGAAGAACCTGGCCGACCAGAACAAGGGCGTCGCCGCCCTCGAAGCCGAATACACCGCCGCCAAGGACAACGACGCGCTGGTGGGCCTCGGCTACGCGCTGGTGCAGGCTGGCCAGGCCGACAAGGGTCTGAAGATGATGGAAGCCGCCATCAAGACCGGCGGCCTGCGTTACGCCGACGAAGCCAAGCTGCGCCTGGGCGAAGCCTATGCCGTGGCCGGCAAGAAGCAGCAGGCCATCAGCACGCTCAAGACCGTGGGCGGCAAGGACGGCAGCGCCGACCTGGCCCGCTACTGGATCATGGCGATCAATCGTCCGATCGCCGGCTAAGCCAGCGCCCGGCTCCGAGCGAGTTCGTGACGCCGCCTGTTCGCAGGCGGCGTTTTTTATTGCGCGGACGCATCTCTTGTCCATTCCCCCACCGAAGGCATCGTTGCTGTGCAACATGCGAGTTACCGTATAATCAGGTATTTCGCGCCGGACCGGCCGGCTGCGCCACTGGAAGCATTGATGAAGGTATTTCGCGGACTACCCAACGACAGGGCGCGCGCACCCTGCGCCCTCACGATCGGCAACTTTGACGGTGTCCACCGTGGCCACCAGGCATTGTTGGCACACGTGCGCGGCGCCGCCGTCGAACTCGGGATCGAAGCCGCCGTCATGACCTTCGAACCGCATCCGCGCGAATACTTCGCCCGGAAGATGGGCGACCTGTCCAAAGCCCCCGCCCGCATCGCCAACCTGCGCGACAAGCTGGAAGACTTGTCCGCCGCCGGCATCGACCGCGTCATCGTCGAGCACTTCAACGAACACTTCGCCAGCCAGTCGCCGCGCGACTTCATCGAGCGCGTGCTGGTCGACGGCCTGCACGTCAAATGGCTGATGGTCGGCGACGACTTCCGCTTCGGCGCCAGGCGCGCGGGCGACATCGCCATGCTGCTGGAAGCCGGCCGCGAGTACGGCTTCCAGGTCGAGACCCTCGACGCCGTGATGCTGGGCCAGCGCCGCATTTCCTCCTCGGCCGTGCGCGAAGCGCTGGCCGCCGGCGATTTCGGCGCCACGCAGGAACTGCTGGGCCACCCCTACGCCATGTCGGGCCACGTGATCCACGGGCAGAAGCTCGGCCGCACCCTGGGCTTCCCGACCCTGAACCTGCGCGTGACGCACCGCCCTGCCTTGTGCGGCATCTTCGTGGTGCAGGTGCACGGCCTGGCGCAGCAGCCCCTGCCGGCCGTCGCCAGCCTCGGCGTGCGCCCTACCGTCGAGGACCAGGGGCGCATGCTGCTGGAGGTGCACGTGTTCGACTACGACCAGCCGGCCTACGGCAAGATGGTCAGGGTCGAATTCCTCGCCAAACTGCGCGACGAGGAAAAATACGTCGACCTGCCCAGGCTCACCGCCGCGATCGAAGGCGATGCTGTCCAGGCGCGCGCCTTCTTCGCGCACCGCAACGGCGCGCTCACCGCGACCGACCGAATTTGACGCCTGTCACCAGGCGCGCCGACACCGGCGCACGCGCGGCCCGGGCGCGCACCTCATCCGAATCCCTTAGAGAAGAATCTTATGTCCGATACAAAACCTGAACAGAACAAGGCCCAGAAGGGCGCCAAGAAGCCTGAGAGCAAATACCCGGTCAACATGACCGACACGCCCTTCCCGATGCGCGGCGACCTCGCCAAGCGCGAACCGGGTTGGGTCAAGCAGTGGCAGGACAAGAAGATCTACCAGCGCATCCGCAAGGCGGCCGCCGGTCGCCCCAAGTTCATCCTGCACGATGGCCCGCCGTATGCGAACGGCGACATCCACCTCGGCCACGCGGTCAACAAGATCCTGAAGGACATGGTCGTGAAATCGCGCACCATGGCCGGCTTCGACGCGCCCTACGTGCCGGGATGGGACTGCCACGGCATGCCGATCGAGATCCAGATCGAAAAGCAGTTCGGCAAGAACCTGCCGACCGCCGAGGTGCTGCAGAAGGCGCGCGCCTATGCGCTCGAGCAGATCGACCGCCAGCGCGCCGGCTTCATCCGCCTGGGCGTGCTGGGCGAATGGGAAAACCCCTACATGACCATGGCCTACGGTAACGAGGCGGACGAACTGCGGGCACTGGGCAAGCTGCTCGAAAAAGGTTACGTGTACCGCGGCCTCAAGCCCGTGAACTGGTGCTTCGATTGCGGCTCGGCGCTGGCCGAGGCGGAAGTGGAATACCAGGACAAGCGCGACCCGGCGATCGACGTCGGCTTCCCGTTTGCCGAACCAGAGAAAGTAGCAAGCGCCTTCGGCCTCGCCTCGCTGCCGACCACCAACGGCTTCATCGTGATCTGGACCACCACCCCGTGGACCATCCCGTCGAACCAGGCCCTGAACGCCAACCCGGAAGTGACATACGCGCTGGTGCAGGCCGAGCGCGATGGTGGGCCGCTGCTGCTGATCCTGGCGCAGGACCTGGTCGAAGCCACCCTGCAGCGCTACAAGCTGGAAGGCACGGTGATCGCCACCGCCCCCGGCGCCAGCTTGGCGGGCATCCGCTTCAAGCACCCGCTGCACGCCCAGGACCCGTTCTACGACCGCAGCTCGCCGGTCTACCTGGCCGACTACGTCACGGTCGACAGCGGCACCGGCGTGGTCCACTCGGCCCCTGCCTACGGCCTGGAAGACTTCCAGTCCTGCAAGGCGCACGGCATGAAGGACGACGAGATCCTCAAGCCGGTGATGGGCGACGGCCGCTTCGCCTCGAGCCTGCCGCTGTTCGGCGGCCTGACCATCTGGGAAGCCAGCAAACCGATCTGCGAAGCCCTGCGCGGCGCGGGCGCCCTGTTCGAACTGAAGATGTTCGACCACAGCTACATGCACTGCTGGCGCCACAAGACCCCGATCGTATACCGCGCGACCTCCCAGTGGTTCGCCGGCATGGACGTCACGCCCAAGGACGGCGGCCCGACCCTGCGCGACAGCGCGCTGGCCGGCATCGCCGAGACCCGTTTCTTCCCGGACTGGGGCCAGGCGCGCCTGCAGGGCATGATCGCCAACCGTCCGGACTGGACCCTGTCGCGCCAGCGCCAGTGGGGCGTGCCGATGGCCTTCTTCCTGCACAAGGAAACCGGCGAGCTGCATCCGCGCACGCCGGAACTGCTCGAACAGGTCGCCATGCTGATCGAAGAAAAAGGCATCGAGGCCTGGCAGCAGCTGGAGCCGAGCGAGCTGCTGGGCGAGGACGCCGCCAACTACGAGAAGAACAAGGACACGCTGGACGTGTGGTTCGACTCGGGCTCGACCCACCAGACCGTGCTGCGCGGCTCGCACAAGGAACAATCCGCCTTCCCGGCCGACCTCTACCTGGAAGGCTCGGACCAGCACCGCGGCTGGTTCCACTCCTCGCTCCTGACGTCCTCGATGCTCAACGGCCGCCCGCCCTACAAGGCGCTGCTGACCCACGGCTTCACCGTCGACGAGAACGGCAAGAAGATGTCCAAGTCGCTCGGCAACACCCTGGCGCCGCAGAAGATCTCCGATACGCTCGGCGCCGACATCCTGCGCCTGTGGGTGGCCTCGACCGACTACACGGGCGAGCTGTCGATCGGCGAAGAAATCCTCAAGCGCGTGACCGAGTCCTACCGCCGCATCCGCAATACCCTGCGCTTCCTGCTGGCCAATACCTCGGACTTCGACCCTGCCAAGGATGCCGTGCCTGTGGCCGAACTGCTGGAGATCGACCGCTATGCGATCGCCGCGATGGCCCAGCTGCAGAACGACATCGCCGGCCACTTCGAGCGCTACGAATTCCACCCGGTGGTGTCGCGCCTGCAGAACTACTGCTCGGAAGACCTGGGCGGCTTCTACCTCGACATCCTGAAGGACCGCCTGTACACCAGCGGCGTGGACTCGCGTGCCCGCCGCTCGGCCCAGACCGCGCTGTGGCACATCGCCCACGCGCTGCTGCGCGTGATGGCGCCGATCCTGTCCTTCACCGCCGAGGAAGCCTGGGCGGTGTTCGCGGGCCAGCAGGCCTATCGTGATTCCGACGAGACCATCTTCACGCAAACGCTGTGGGCCTTCCCGGAAGTCGCCGACGGCGACGCCTTGCTGGCCAAGTACGCCGCGCTGCGCGAAGTGCGTGCCGATGTCACCAAGCAGCTGGAAGAAGTGCGCGCCTCGGGCGCCATCGGCTCCTCCCTGCAGGCGGAATTGGCGATCAAGGCCGCCGGCGAAAAATTCCAGCTGCTGGCCAGCCTCGAGGATGACCTGAAGTTCGTCTTCATCACCTCGCAGGCCAACGTGGAGCAAGTGGCCGACGCCGCCGGCGAAGCGGTGAGCGTGACCCCGTCGGAAGCGGAAAAGTGCGAGCGTTGCTGGCACTACCGCCGCGACGTCGGTCACGATCCAGCGCACGCCGGCCTGTGCGGCCGCTGCACCAGCAACCTGTTCGGCAGCGGCGAAGCCCGCCGCTACGCTTGAGCCCACACGGGCTTTTACCGCCATGCCGGCCTTGATGCCGGCATGGCGGCACCGACCTGAGACCATGGCCACCAAAACCAAAAAAGCTTCCCCGGGCGCCAAGCCCGGCTACCAGTCCTCCGCCAGCCTGTTCCCATGGCTCGGCCTGGCAATGATCATCGTCCTGCTCGACCAGGTGACCAAGCTCACCGTCGAGCGCACCTTCGCCTATGCCGAGACGCTGCCGATCACCAGCTTCTTCAACCTGATCAAGGTCTACAACCCGGGCGCGGCGTTCAGCTTCCTCGGCGACGCCGGCGGCTGGCAGCGCTGGCTGTTCCTCGGCATCGCCATCGGCGCGGTGGGCTTCTGCCTGTACATGATGAAGAAGAACGCCAGCCAGCGCCTGTTCTGCTTCTCGCTGGCCCTGATCATGGCGGGCGCCATCGGCAACGGCATCGACCGCGTGGTCCACGGCCACGTGATCGACTTCCTCGATTTCTACTGGAAGGGCATCGGCCACTTCCCGGCCTTTAACATCGCCGACATCGGCATTTCGGTCGGCGCGGCCCTGTTCGTCCTCGACGAGCTGCGGCGCGTGAACAAGTCCTGACAAGCATCGAATCCGGAGTCATCATGAGCATGGACCTCAAGGGCAAGAAGATCGTCCTCGGCCTGACCGGGGGCGTGGCCTGCTACAAGGCGGCGGAGCTGTGCCGTTCCCTGGTCAAGGAAGGCGCCAACGTGCAGGTGGTCATGAGCGAAGCGGCCACCCACTTCATCGGCACGGTGACCATGCAGGCCCTGTCCGGCCAGCCGGTCTATACCGACCAGTGGGACCCGCGCATGGCCAACAACATGGCCCACATCGACCTCACGCGCGACGCCGACGCGATCCTGATCGCGCCCTGCTCGGCCGACTTCATCCGCAAGCTGGCGCACGGCGCCTGCGACGACCTGCTGTCGACCCTGTGCGTGGCGCGCCCGCGCCGCGTGCCGCTGCTGGTGGCGCCGGCGATGAACGTCGAGATGTGGGAGAACCCGGCGACCCAGCGCAACGTCAGGCAACTGCTCGACGACGGCCTGTGCCTGTTCGGCCCCGCGGCCGGCTCCCAGGCCTGCGGCGAGACCGGCCTGGGCCGCATGCTCGAGCCGGAACAACTGGTCGATGAACTGATCGCCTCCTTCCAGCACAAGGTGCTGGCCGGCCGGCGCGTCCTGATCACGGCCGGCCCCACCTTCGAGCCGATCGATCCGGTGCGCGGCATCACCAACCTCTCGTCGGGCAAGATGGGCTATGCGGTGGCGCGCGCGGCGCGCGAAGCCGGCGCCGAGGTCACCCTGGTGAGCGGACCGACCTCCTTGAGCACCCCGCACGGCGTGCGCCGCATCGACGTGCTCACGGCCCAGCAGATGCACGACGCCGTGATCGCGGGCATCCAGGGGCAGCACGTCTTCATCGGCGTGGCCGCGGTGGCCGACTGGCGCGTGGCCAATGCCAGCGGCCAGAAGATCAAGAAGCAGGAAGGCGGGGGCGCACCCCAGCTGGAGTTCGTGCAGAACGCCGACATCCTGGCCTCGGTGGCCGCCACCACCTCGCTGTCCGGCTGGCCCTATTGCGTGGGCTTCGCCGCCGAATCCGAAAACCTGATGGCATTCGGCGCGGCCAAGCGCGAGAAGAAAGGCATTCCCCTGTTGGTCGGCAACATCGGGCCCCAGACCTTCGGGCAGGATGAGAACACCATCATCCTGTTCGACGAGAGCGGCCACACCGTGCTGCCGCGCGCCGACAAACTGAGCCTGGCGCGCCAGCTGGTCTCCGAAATCGCGAAGCGCCTCGAACAGCGTTCGCTCCTCACATGAAAAAGCATCAGAACAGCATGAAGAACATCGACCTCAAGATCCTCGACCCGCGCATGAAGGAACTGCTCCCGAGCTACGGCACGCCCGGCAGCGCGGGCCTGGACCTGCGCGCCTGCATCGACGCCCCGCTCGTCATCGAGCCGGGCCAGACGGTGCTGGTGCCGACCGGCCTGGCGATCCACATCGGCGACCCGGGCTATGCGGCCATGATCCTGCCGCGCAGTGGACTCGGCCATAAGAACGGCATCGTTCTCGGCAATCTGGTAGGCTTGATCGACTCCGACTACCAGGGACAGCTGATGGTCTCGACCTGGAACCGCGGCCACGCCAGCTTCACGCTGCAGCCGCTCGACCGCCTGGCCCAGCTCGTGATCGTGCCCGTGCTGCAGGTCGGCTTCAACGTGGTGGAGGAGTTCGCATCGAGCGAACGGGGCGCCGGAGGCTTCGGTAGCACCGGCAAACAATAACAACCAAGCACCGGATAAGGAGGACCATGTTCCGCATAAATCGTTTGCGCCAGACTGCGCTGGGTATCTCCATCGCCGTATTGCTGTCGGCCTGCGCCACGCAGGGACCGATGCAGCCGGTGGAAGGGCGCCCGACCGGCTCCCTCGAGCCGGTCGCTCCGCAAGTGACCCCGGAGATGGCGGCGGCGGCCGAGACCCTCACCAGGATGGCGAACCTGCAGGACCGCCTGTACAAGGTGGCCGCGCCTCTCCTCATCGACAATGCCGAACTGTGCACGCGCCACGCGCGCAACCTGCTCGGTTTCACCGCCAAGAACCGCTACACCTACCCCGGCAGCTACAACGACGCCGCGCACGCCGTGCTCGGCATGGGCGAACGCCTGCAGGTGACGAATGTCCTGGCCGGGAGCGGCGCCGCCAAGGCCGGCCTGCGCAACGGCGACGAACTGGTGGCCGCGGGCGGCAAGCCTTTGCCCACCGGCCCGAATGCGCTGTCGCAGGCCGGCGCCGTGTTCGGCCCCATCGTGCAGAAGCAGGCCAGCCTGCCGCTGACCATCGAGCGCCGCGGTTCGCAGCGCGACGTGACGGTTCCCGTCACCCGCGCCTGCGCCTTCGGCATCGAACTGGGCAACGCGGACAACGTCAACGCCTATGCCGACGGCCAGCGCGTGATGGTCACGCGCGGCATGATGGGCTTCGTGCAGAACGACGATGAACTGGCCTACGTGGTGGCGCACACGATGGCGCACAACATGCTGAACCACGCGGCCAGCCAGCGCAACGCCGCCACCATCGGCAGTATCATCGACAACCTCACCCGGATCGCGCCGGACACCTCGATGCTGATCGGCAGCGGCGGCATCAAGGCCATGCCGGCCGGGCTCGACAGCGCCGCCGACCGCCTCGCGGTCTACCTGCTGGCGCGCGCCGACTACCGTGTCGACGGCATCTCCGGGTTCTGGAAGCGCTTCGCGGACAGCTACCCGGCGACGGTCATGAACGGCCACACCGCCAACCACCCCGCGCTGGCGCAGCGCCTTGCTGCGATCGACAAGGCGGTGGCCGAGGTCAAGTCGAAGAAGTCGGCCAACAGGCCGCTGACGCCTTGATCCGGGCACGCTGAGGCACAAGGACGAGGGGGCCGATCCTGCGGGATCGGCCCCCTTCTCGTTTGCAGCGCAGCGTCTTCCTGATTACAGCAGCCAGATGCCTTGGTTGCCGTAGTGCGCCGCCTGCACGCTGTCCTGCGCGATCCAGGCAGCCACCAGTTCGGCGCGCGAATGGCCCTGCAAATAGTTCTCCCACGCCGCCATGCCGCCCGCCGCCGATGCGTCCAGGCTCGAGTTGGCGTAGAGCGCCCGCACGAATTCGGCATCGTCCATGGCGCCGAAGCGCGCCTGGAACTCGCTGCTGCCGGTAAAGGCGCGCGCCATCTGGCCCGCCGACAGGCCCAGGCCCAGCCACCATGCCAGTCCGGCCGCATCGCCTGCACGGTCCAGCACCGCCTGGTACAACAGGCCGGCCGCGCCGACCAGGCCCGGATCCTTCGCCAGGAAGCCCAGGTCGAGCGTGCCGTCCGCGAACTCGGCCGCCTCGATGCCCGACAGGGTGTCCACCGAACGATCGATGTCGTCGGCCACGCGCAGCGTGCCGTCGGCGCCGAACAGGATGCGATGATCGTGGCGCGCGCCGGCGAAGACGGCCGTGTCGAAGCCGTCGCCGCCGACCAGCAGGTCGTCGCCGCTGCCACCCTCCAGCCGGTCGTCGCCGCTCGAGGAAAGCCAGCCGCGTTCCTGGGCCAGGCTTTCCTGTCCGATCAGGTAGCCGTCCCTGGTGAGCGCGCCCGCGCGGTGCTCCTCGCCGAGCGCCGCGGCCAGCAGCACGTCGCTGCGCTTGGCTGCTCCACTGGACAGGCTCGCCATCCAGAACGCCATCCCCGCCTCCCTCCACGCAGCTGACCGAGCCTCATCGCATCCCACCGGAGGCGCAGCCCTGCGCCTCTGTTCCGTCCTGCCCGGCAGAGCGCGCCCGTTTTTTGTATCATTGTCCATTCCGACCACCCAGCCGCCCGTGCGGCCGCCCTCATGGACAGCATCGACCTCGACGTACTGAAGACCTGCGACGCCTGGCTCGCCAGTGGCCGCCGCTGCCAGCTGGTCACGGTCATCAAGACCTGGGGCTCGAGCCCGCGCCCGATCGGCGCGCTGCTGGCCATCTGCGACGACGGCAGCGTGGCCGGCTCGGTCTCGGGCGGCTGCATCGAGGACGACCTGATCGAGAAGGTGCGCCGCAACGGCATCGAGCTGGCGCGTCCCGAGATCGTCAGCTACGGCATCAGCGCCGACGAGGCGCACCGCTTCGGCCTGCCTTGCGGCGGCACCATCGAACTGGCCATCGAGCCGCTCTCGGGGGACAGCCGGATCCGCGAACTGCTGGCGCGGCTCGCCGAGGGCGAACTGGTCGAGCGCCGCGTGAACCTTGCGAGCGGCGCGGTCACCCTGGCGCGCGCCGAAGCCGGCGCCATCCTGCGCGTGCAGGACGGCGAGCTGGCCACCATCCACGGTCCGCGCTGGCGCCTGTACATCATCGGCGCCGGCCCGCTGTCGCGCTTCCTGGCGCAGATCGCCAGCGGCATGGACTACCGCGTGGTCGTGTGCGACCCGCGCGAGGAGTACCGCAGCGGCTGGAACCTGGCCGGCGTGGAACTGGTGCATGCCATGCCGGACGACCTGGTGATCGAGGCACGCCTGGATGCGCGCAGCGCGGTGGTCGCCCTCACCCACGACCCCAAGCTGGACGACCTGGCCCTGATGGAGGCGCTCAGGTCCGAGGCCTTCTATGTGGGCGCGATCGGCTCGCGCCTCAACAACGACAAGCGCCGCGAACGCCTCAGGCTGTTCGACCTCAGCGAAGCCCAGCTGGCGCGCCTGCACGGCCCGATCGGCATCTACATCGGCAGCAAGACCCCGAGCGAGATCGCGGTGTCGATCATGGCCGAAATGACGGCCGTGAAGAACGGCGTGCCTGCCGACCTCCTGGTGCCGCATGCGGCTGCTGCCGCGGCCTCACGGCCGGCCGGCGGCGCGGCCTGCAGCGTACTGCGTGACGCGGCCGCGTGAGGCGCCCCGGCCCGCATGCGTTGGCAAGCAGTAGCAAGAAACGGATGGCGCAGCCTGCGTCCTGCCGCCACCATCGAAACTTTGTCCCGCAAGTGCCCCAATGAATACCGTGAACATGCTGCGCCTGGTGGCGCTGGCCGCCATCTGGGGCGGCTCCTTCCTCTTCATGCGCATCGCCGCGCCCGTGCTGGGCCCGGCCGTGCTGATCGAATACCGGGTGCTGTTCGCGGCCCTGTTCCTGCTAGGGGTGGCCTGGGTGATGCACCGGCGCGGCAAGGGAATCCCGCTCGACCTGCGCCAGCACTGGAAGCACTACCTGATGCTGGGCTTCTTCAACTCGGCCCTGCCCTTCCTGCTGTTCGCCTTCGCCGCGCGCACGCTGTCGGCGTCGGTGCTGTCGGTGCTGAACGCCACCGCGCCCATGTTCGGCGCACTGGTCGGCGCCGTATGGGCGCGCCAGGGGGTATCGGCGCGCACCGGACTCGGCCTGGTGCTGGGTACGGCCGGCGTGGCCCTGCTGGTCGGGTTTGACCATGTGTCGGAGCGTCCCGGCGCCGCGCTCGCGATCGCGGCCGCGCTGGTGGCGGCCTTCTGCTACAGCATCGCCAGCCAGTACGCCAAGTCGGCCAAGGCGGTGCCGCCGTTCGCCAACGCGCACGGCTCGATGTGGGCCGCGACCCTGTTCGTGATCCCCGCGCTTCCCTTCTTCCCGGCGCCGGGCGAACCGACGGCCGGCATCTGGGCCGCGGTGCTGGCGCTGGGGGTGGTCTGCAGCGGCATCGCCTACATCCTCTACTTCAAGCTGATCGAGGAGGTCGGCACCACCTCGGCACTGACGGTGACCTTCCTGAACCCGATGTTCGGGATCCTGTGGGGGGCGATCTTCCTGCACGAGGTGATCGGCTGGCACACCCTGCTCGGGTCCGGCATCGTGCTGGTGGGCACGGCGCTGGTGACCGGCTTCGTGCCGTCCTTCCTGCGCGCGCCTGCAGCGCAGGCCAAGTAGGGTCATCGCGATGCGCACCGAAATCATGCTCGACCTGCCGGTCGGCTACCGCACCGAGGACGTGCTGGCCTTCCACAGCCGGGATGCGGAAGGCATCGCGGAACAGGTGTCGCCCGACGGCCTGCGCAAGGGTGTGCTGTTTGAAGGCACGCCCGTGGTGCTGGAAGTGCGCTTCGGTCGCGACACAGCCGCTTGCTGCGTCGATGCCGATGGCGATGGCGATTCGAGGCCGGCACTGCTGGCACAGGCGCGCGACGCCTTGCTGAGTATCCTCGGCCTGCGCATCGACCCGGCCGAGTTTGCCGCGTTCGCGCGTCATGATCCTGCATTGGGCCCGGTCGTGGCGCGCCGGCCTGGTCTGCGCATCGTCCAGTCGGCGACCGTGTTCGAAGCCCTGACCTGGGCCATCATCGGCCAGCAGATCAACCTGCCGTTTGCCATCTCCCTGCGCCGTACCTTGATCCAGCTCGCGGGCCGGGTCCATGCGAGCGGCCTGTGGTGCTATCCGGAAGCGGCCGACGTCGCCCGCCTCGCATTGGACGACCTGACCAGCCGCAAGTTCTCGCGCTCAAAAGCCGAGACGTTGCTACGCCTGGCGCAGCTCGTCGTCGACGGCCGGCTCGTGCTCGACCGCGGACGCCCTGTCGATGAGGTCGTACAGGAATTGTTGGCCATCAAAGGCATCGGGCCCTGGACCGTGAATTACGCCCTACTGCGCGGCTATGGCTACCCGGACTGCTCGCTGGAAGGCGACGTGGCCGTCCGTACCGCCTTCCACCGCCTACTGGGTGGGAATACCCGTCCGGACATCCCCACCACGCAAGGCCTGCTGGAACGCTATGCGCCGCACCGCACGATGGCGGCGGCTTACCTATGGGCCAGCCTCAGCGACACCGCCGCTTAGGGAAGGCAGTTCAATTCCAGCGCGGCAAGTCGTCGAACTGCTGCGCGCTCTCCCCCGAAAAACGGATCAGTTCCGGCAGCGGCACCGTGGCCAGGTTGTCGCGCCCGTAGTGGCCGCCGAGGGCGCTCGGAATCTTGAGGCAGTATTTGCGCCCCTCGGCCAGGGGGCCGAGCGTGGCTTCCGCCAGGTGCACGACTTCCGGCATGTACCAGTCGTTCAGGAAATCCTGGTTATAGGCGAGCGCGTCGAGCGCGGCGCGGCTGTCGGCGACCGGTTCGCAGCACAGGTCTTGCGGGCGCAAGCGCCAGTAGCGTCCTTCGTCGTCGCGGATGATGAGGTTGCCGAATGCATTGGACCCAAGGACCTCGACAGCGGTCAAGCCGACCCAGCCCCAGGCGTCGTTGATGTCGTCTACGTTGATCATGTGGTCTGCCCCGTTGGTTCGCAGGCCCGCGCCGAGTGCCGGCACCGGCCGTTTCGCCTGTTGGACAAGACAGGCTCGACAACATTCCGAACGCTTGCGTCTGGTTTGATATGGCTCTTGTAGGTGCAGATGTGGCGAGAAAAAACAAAAAGCCGTTGATCCTTGCGAATCAACGGCTCTGAATTCTGGTTGCGGGGACAGGATTTGAACCTGTGACCTTCGGGTTATGAGCCCGACGAGCTGCCAGACTGCTCCACCCCGCGTCTGATGAAATGAATTATACGCCGTAACGGCCTTTTAGGCAAATGCAATCCTCCACCGATGTGCGATTGCAGCACGGTCTGGCTCAGCCGCGAACACTTCTGCACACGCCGGCAGCGGCCAAGGGCCGGCAATTCAGTGTAAAGTAAGCACAATCTCAATCTGCCGCTGACCTATGAAATTCTGTTCCGAGTGCGCCCATCCTGTCGCCCTGGCAATCCCCGAAGGCGACAACCGGCCGCGCTACGTCTGCCCCAACTGCCACGCGATCCACTACCAGAACCCCAAGCTGGTCGTCGGCTCGATCCCCGTCTGGGAACAGGACGGCAAGCTCCAGGTGCTCCTGTGCAAGCGCGCGATCGAACCGCGCTACGGCTACTGGACCTTGCCGGCCGGCTTCATGGAAAACGAGGAAACCACCGAGCAGGCCGCCGTGCGCGAAACCGAGGAGGAAGCCGGCGCCGACGTCGAACTCGGCAAGCTGTTCACCCTGCTCAACGTCGCCCACGTGCACCAGGTCCACCTGTTCTACCTGGCGCGCCTGCGCAATCTCGATTTCGCGCCGGGCGAGGAAAGCCTGGAAGTGCAGCTGTTCACCCAGGACGAGATTCCCTGGGACGAACTGGCCTTCCCGACGGTGCGCAGCACGCTGGAACTCTTCTTCGCCGATCGCGTCAAAGTGCGCGAGGGCGGCAGCTACGGTTTTCATAGCCGGGACATCGTTCGCCCGATGCTGGCTCCCCGCGAACCCGACTGATCCACGCGCCCGCCATGATTCCCTGGCTCGAGCCGACATCGCCGTTTCCCGACGTATCCGAGGCGCTGACGATCGACGCTCCCGGCCTGCTCGCGGCCGGCGCCGACCTGTCGCCGCAGCGCCTGCTGCTGGCCTACCAGAACGGCATCTTCCCCTGGTTCTCGGAAGGCCAGCCCATCCTGTGGTGGAGCACCGACCCGCGCATGGTGCTGCGACCCGAGCGCTTCAAGCTCAGCGACAGCCTGAAGAAGACATTGAGACGCGTCGAGCGCAGCCGGCTCGCGGGCGGTCCCTGGGACGTGCGTTTCGACAGCGCCTTCGAGGACGTGATGCGCGCCTGCGCCGCCCCGCGCAAGGACGGGCCGGGCACCTGGATCTCGGAAGACATCATCGACGGCTATACCGGCCTGCATGCCATGGGCTATGCCCATTCGACCGAAGTGCGCTACGAGGGCGAACTGGTCGGCGGCGCCTACGGCGTCTGCATCGGCCGCATGTTCTACGGAGAGTCGATGTTCGCCCGGGTGACGGACGCGTCCAAGGTGGCCCTGGCCTACCTGGTGGCCTTCCTCCGCAGCCAGGGCGTCGCGATGATCGACTGCCAGCAGGAGACCGGCCACCTGGCCTCGCTGGGCGCCGCGCCGATTCCACGCAGCGCCTTCCTGGCGCACCTGCGCCAGGCCATCCGCGAGCCGGCCATCACCCGCTGGGACATTGTGCCGCCTCTGGGCGCGGCGTCCTGAAGGCGGCACCGTTGACTGGCTAACAGTGGCACCGGCTTGATTTCGCTAAAATAGGTCCATCACGTCGTTCGAGAGCTTTTTGCATGACGCACCTAAATGACCTGCCTTTCGCCACGCTGCAGTTCTACACGACGGCGCCCTATCCCTGCAGTTACCTCGATGCGCGCCAGGCCCGTTCGCAGGTCGCGACACCCTCGCACCTGATCAACGCGGACGTTTATTCCGAACTGGTGCGCAACGGATTCCGCCGCAGCGGCATCTTCACCTACCGTCCCTACTGCGACGGCTGCCAGGCCTGCATCCCGGTGCGCGTCAAGTGCGAGGATTTCACGCCCAGCCGCACCCAGCGTCGCGCCTGGAAGCGCCACGGCAATCTGGTGGCGATGGTGGCCAACCTCGCCTTCTCGGACGAGCACTACGCGCTCTACCTGCGCTACCAGACCACCCGCCACGTCGGCGGCGGCATGGACCAGGACAGCCGCGACCAGTACGCCCAGTTCCTGCTGCAGAGCCGGGTGAACACCCGCCTGGTCGAGTTCCGCGAGCCCGACGGCCTGCTGCGCATGGTGTCGATCATCGACGTGCTGTCCGACGGGCTATCCTCGGTCTACACCTTCTTCGACCCGGACCTGGCGGGCGCGTCCTTCGGCACCTACAACGTCATGTGGCAGGTGAACCAGGCGCGCGAGCTCGGCCTGCAGTACGTCTACCTGGGCTACTGGATCGAGCAGAGCCCGAAGATGGCCTACAAGATCAACTTCCGCCCGCTGGAAGCGCGCATCAAGGGCGTGTGGAGCGTGCTCGAACGCTGAGGGAATTGCGCGCCTGCTTCCTGGCGCCGTGGGTAAGCGTATTGTCGAGGTGCGCGTGAGGGTTCAGGGAGCGCTGATGACAAACGTCGCCGAGGCGCCCTGCCCGATCGTTCCCGACACCATTGATCCCCCATCCTGAAAAGTGAGGCCGCCACTCAGCGTGATTTCGTATGTGCCGACATTATCCGGAGCTACGGTTGCGGTAATCGAAAGGCTCGCTGTTCCGGATCGGAGAGCACCGATTGAGCAGCGGTTCGCAGCACCAATGGCTGTGGTGCATATTTGTCTCCCGTTGATGGAAACAGAGAAGGCATCGTCCGCCAGGGTGCCGTTATCCCGCACCTGGACATTTCCATCAATATTTTGTCCGATACATGCGTGCGGATCGACTTTGCTCCCCTTCCTGAAAATCTCCCCACTCGGGGCGTATTCCACGTGCAAGTGCGAGGCCTGTGAGCCTCCCGAGTTATCAGATAAGGCAATCGCTTCCCCTGCGGTAACCGTGTCGCCCACAGACACCTTGATATCTCCCGTCTGCAAATGGGCATACAGCGACTTACTGCCACCCCCGTGCTCGATCACTACGTAATTCCCCCATCCCTTCACCCTCTTCCCACTGCGTGGATCGGGTTCTGGAAGCGGGCGCTCGTCAAAGCCGACCTTGAATACTTTGCCGTCCGCCATCGAGCGAACCTCAGTACCGTCTGGCGCGCGGTAATCGGCGCCATAATGTTTTGGAGGGTTATATGCACCAGTCACGGTCAGATTGGCAAGCGGGGCCTGAAGACTACTCCCTTCGCATTCGGGCACTGCGGATGCCGCGGAGCGCACCGTGTCTGCGGGCGCTGAAAAATCGAGTAATCCGGGAATGGCGAAGCGAGGCCAAGGGCGGACTGCCTCAGCCTCTCCCGACTTTCCCAGTGCACTGCTCGGTGCCATTGTCCTTGCAGGCGAGGTCGGCTTCGTGCGTGTAGACCCGACCACGATGACTGCCTCCCACGATTCATCGACATTGCGGCGGTTCGTGAACATGTCGGGATCGAGGGCGAAACGCAAAGTGTTGCTGCCGGCATCGTATGCGGATGAGACAAGCTCGAAACTGTCCAGTACTTCCTCTCCACCGTCCTGGAATATTTGAACGAAAACCTGCGCTTCATCGTTTGCCTGCATGCGGGCCGCCAGTTCGGGATCAAGGTTCGCTGTGACCGTCAATGTTTTCAGCGGTTTTAACTGCCCAGTATTG
This sequence comes from Massilia sp., assembly GCF_046293535.1. Classification (NCBI taxonomy): domain Bacteria; kingdom Pseudomonadati; phylum Pseudomonadota; class Betaproteobacteria; order Burkholderiales; family Oxalobacteraceae; genus Massilia; species Massilia sp. Next base: position 96,949 of record NZ_JBKBOV010000008.1, read on the forward strand.
ACCCGGATTTCTTGTTTCGCCCTAAGGGGTGCAGTAAACATCTGAGCAGTCAACTCGAATTCGGCGGCAGTTGCCGAATTCTCGGTAACCCAAACTCCAATACGCGTAGGTGCCGGGAACGTTGCTTCTGGCACCTCAACAGTTGCGACTCGAGCCAGCGTCAGGGTAGTCGCCGCAGTACCCACAGCTACGGACACTGCCGGTGTTCTGATGTCGACAGTGCGCGTCGCCGATGCTGTCGCCCCATCGTTGTCGGTCAGTGTCAGCTTCACCACGAACGAACCCGAAGTACGGTAGGTATGCACTGGTGACGGTTCAACACTGCGGGCGCCATCTCCGAAATCCCAAGCATACGAAACGATCGTTCCGTCGCTATCGACGCTCCCCTTGGAGGAAAATGCATAGCTTGTCATCTGCTCAGCCGATTCCTGCGATGCCGAGAACACCACTGACGGAGCTTGATTGTCGGCGCGGCGGTCGCATCCGACTTGCAGCAGAACTGCCGCGATGAGCAACATCGAACCGATGCCGTGACGGTGGTGAGACATATCATTCCTCCAATAGTCGCAATCCTTGGTCGCACTGCCGTTTTTGGTGATGGAGGAAGTACCGTGGCGGTGGATGCGCGGGCAAGGTTCGCAATCGTGAGCGAGTACGACTCCGCCATGAAACCGATACCGCTACGGTATTTCTCCTCACGTAGCCTACTGCGACTTTGAGGAATAGACTTTGGCAACATCAGCTTGGTTGAGATAGCTTGACATCCGTCACTGTATTCTGGACCGTTACAATGACGAGTATTGGGCGGAACCGTGATCTGATCGGGTCGACCACATGAACGCGGAACGCTAAGAACCTATCCCGATAGGGAATGAGTCGTTGCCGGCGCTGTAAAATGGCGGGAGTCACTTACGATGAGTCCCCCCATGTCCGACAAGCTTCTGTATTCCCTCGCCCGCCCGCTGCTGTTCTCGCTCGACGCCGAGCAAGCCCACAACCTGACCCTGCCGCTGCTGCGCCGCGCCGCCGCGCTCGGCCTCACGCGCTTGTCCAGCCGTCCGGCGCCGGACCCGCGCACGGTCATGGGCATCACCTTCCCGAACCCGGTCGGCCTGGCCGCCGGCCTGGACAAGGACGGCGCCTACATCGACGGCCTGGCCTCGCTCGGCTTCGGCTCGATCGAGATCGGCACCGTGACGCCGCGTCCGCAGGGCGGCAACCCGAAACCGCGCATCTTCCGCCTGCCGCAGGCGCAGGGCATCATCAACCGCATGGGCTTCAACAACGGCGGCGTCGACGCCTTCGTGGCCAACGTGCAAGCCTCCCGCTTCTACCAGGACAAGCAGGGCGTGCTTGGCCTGAACATCGGCAAGAATGCCGACACCCCGATCGAGCGCGCCGCCGACGATTACCTGGCGTGCCTGCGCAAGGTCTACCCCTACGCCAGCTACGTGACGGTCAACATCTCCTCGCCGAACACCAAGAACCTGCGCCAGTTGCAGGGCGAGTCCGAGCTCGACGCGCTGCTGGCGCAGCTCAAAGAAGAACAGCTGCGTCTGGCCGACGAGCACAAGCGCTACGTGCCGGTGGCCCTGAAGATCGCCCCGGACATCGACGGCGACCAGGTGCGCAACATCGCCGGCGCCCTGCTGCGCCACAAGATCGACGGCGTCATCGCCACCAACACCACGCTCAGCCGCACGAAGGTAGCCGGCATGCAGCATGGCGAGGAAACCGGCGGCCTGTCGGGGGCCCCGGTATTCGAACTGTCGAACACGGTGATCCGCCTGTTGAAGGCCGAACTGGGCGACGCCCTGCCGATCATCGGCGTGGGCGGCATCATGCGCGGCGAGGATGCGCGCGCCAAGATCGAGGCCGGCGCCCAGCTGGTGCAGCTGTATAGCGGCCTGATCTACGCCGGCCCGGCGCTGGTGCGCGACACCGCGGCCGCGCTGCGCCAGGCACGGTAAACGCGTCAACGCGGGAGGCAATCATGGAACGCAGGCAGCTGGGACAAACCGATCTGATGGTCTCGAAAGTGTGCCTCGGCACCATGACCTTCGGCGAGCAGAATACCGAGCTTGATGCGCACAGCCAGCTCGACTACGCTTTGGCGCGCGGCATCAACTTCATCGATACCGCCGAGATGTATCCGGTGATGGCGCGGCCCGACACGCAAGGCCTGACCGAGCGCTACATCGGCAGCTGGCTCAAGAAGCGCGGGCGCCGCGCCGACGTGGTGCTGGCCACCAAGGTCGCCGGCCCCAACAAGATGATGCCCTGGATCCGCGGCGCCAACCACAACCTGGATGCGGCCAACATCCGCGCCGCCGTCGAGGACAGCCTGCGCCGCCTGCACACCGACTACATCGACCTGTACCAGATCCACTGGCCGAGCCGGAACCTGCCGATCTTCGGGTCCAACAGCTTCAACCCGCGGGCCGAGCGGCCGGCCGTGCCGATCGCGGAAACGCTCGGGGCGCTGGGCGAACTGGTGCGGGCCGGGACCATCCGCCACATCGGCGTGTCGAACGAAAGCGCCTGGGGCGTGTGCCAGTACATCAAGCGCTCCGAGCAGCTTGGGCTGCCGCGCATCGCGACGGTGCAGAACCTGTACAACCTGACGGCGCGCGCTTTTGAAACCAGCCTGATGGACGAGGCCTGCTACCGCGAAGGGGTCGGTTTGCTGGCTTACAGCCCGCTCGCTTTCGGGCAGCTCACGGCGAAGTACCTGGACGATCCGGATGCGCTTGGGCGGCTGACGGTGTTTCCGAAGAACTGGAGTCCGCGCTATGTGCGCCCCGCCGTACTGGCGGCCACGGCGGAGTATGCGGCGCTGGCGCGTTCGAACGGGTTGACGCCTGCACAGATGGCGCTGGCGTGGTGCTACTCGCGCTGGTTCGTCGGGTCGACCATCATCGGGGCGACCAATCTAACGCAGTTAAAGGAAAACATCGACGCGGTGGATGTCGTGTTGTCCCCGGAGGTGTTGAAGGGGATCGATGAGATTCATGCACGGTACATGAACGTTGGGCAGTAACGCGCTGGCGGTCTGCATGCAAAACTGGGTTCCCGCCTTCGCGGGAACGACGTGTTGAGGGTACGTGAGGAGGGCTTTTCAGCAAGCTGCTCGCGCGGAACCCGTCGTCCCGGCGAAGGCCGGGACAATGCCGCTGGCATTGTCCCGCCCAAGTTCGTTGCGCGGCCACCAGCTCACGCGTTCACTCCACCGCCTGCAAGGCCTTCTCGATATCCGCTCGCGTATACCCTTGCGCGAAGCGCTCGATGAAGTGATACGCATAGGCCCGCAGGTACGACCCGCGGCGCACGGCAAGCCGCGTCACGTTCTGCGCGAACAGGTGCGAGGCCTCGATCGCGCGCATGCCCTTGTCGCGGCCATGATCGAAAGCCATCGAGGCCACGATGCCCACGCCCATCCCCAGCGACACGTACTGCTTGATGACGTCCGAATCCATCGCGGTCAGCACGATGTCCGGCGCCAGCCCGGCTTCCACAAAGGCGGCGTCGATGTGGCTGCGGCCCGTGAAGCCGACGTCGTAGGTAATCAGGGGATGCTCGGCCAGGTCTTCCAGGCGCAGCGGCTGGCTGGAAGTGAAGATCGGATGTCCTTCCGGCGCCACGACCAGGTGGCTCCAGCGGTAGCACGGGAAAGAGACCAGGTCGGGGAAGGCCGACAGGCCTTCGGTGGCGATGCCGATGTCGGCCTTGCCCGACAGGACCCATTCGGCGATGTGTTCCGGCGCGCTTTGCTGCAGGGCGATGCGCACGTTCGGGAAGGCGTTGCGGAAGGACTGCACCACCTGCGGCAGCGCATAGCGCGCCTGGGTGTGGGTGACGGCGACGGTGAGCGTGCCGCTGTCCTGGGCCGCGAACTCGGCGCTGGCCTGCTGCAGGTTCTCGGCCTCGACCAGCAGGCGTTCGACGATCTTCAGGATGCCCTTGCCGGGCGGCGTGAGGCCGGTCAGGCGCTTGCCGTTGCGCTCGAAGATCACGACGCCGAGCTCTTCCTCGAGCTCGCGGATCTGGCGCGACACGCCCGGCTGCGAGGTGAACAGCGCATTGGCGACGTCGGTCAGGTTGAAGTCGCGGCGGGCGGCTTCGCGCACCGAACGCAGCTGCTGGAAGTTCATATCCCCTCTCCTGCATCGACGAAGATCTCGATGCGGCGCGGCTTGACCACCAGGGTGTCGCCTTCGACGAAGCCGTGGCGTGCGAACAGCTCGTTGGGCATCACGGCCTCGATCAGCTGCTGGTTGTCGGCGCGCTCGAGGTCGAGCTGGGCCAGCGGGCCGATCGCATGCGCGCGGCGCAGCTTGGCGACCACGCCGCCGCCATCGCCCTGGCCCGGGGTGTAGCGCTCGACGTCGAGCTCGTGCGGACGTACGTAGCCGATGCCTTCGCCGTTGCGCACGCCGGCGTGCTCGGGCGCCTTGAACTGCGCCTCGCCGCTGGCCAGCACGCCTTCGTGCACGCGCCCATGGAACAGGTTGACGTTGCCCAGGAAGCCGTAGACGAAAGGCGAGGCCGGCTTGTTGTACACCTCGCTCGGCGCGCCGAGCTGCTCGATGCGGCCCTTGTTCATCAGGACCACCTGGTCGGCCACTTCCAGCGCTTCTTCCTGGTCGTGGGTGACGAAGATCGAGGTCACGTGCAGCTCGTCGTGCAGGCGGCGCAGCCAGCGGCGCAGTTCCTTGCGCACCTTGGCGTCGAGCGCGCCGAAGGGTTCGTCGAGCAGCAGCACGCGCGGCTCCACCGCCAGGGCGCGCGCCAGCGCGATCCGCTGGCGCTGGCCGCCCGACAGTTGCGGCGGGTAGCGGTCGGCGATCCAGTCGAGCTGCACCAGCTCGAGCAGACGGCGCACCTTGTCGCGGATCTGCTGCTCGGACGGGCGCTCCTTGCGCGGTTTCACGCGCAGGCCGAAGGCCACGTTCTCGAACACGGTCATGTGCTTGAAGAGCGCGTAGTGCTGGAACACGAAGCCGACCTGCCGCTCGCGCACGTGGCGGTGCGAAGCGTCCTGGCCGTCGAGCAGCACGGCGCCCGAATCGGGGTGCTCGAGGCCGGCGATGACGCGCAGCAGGGTGGTCTTGCCGCAGCCCGACGGGCCCAGCAAGGCGGTCAGCTGGCCGTCGGGGAACTGCAGCGAGACGTCGTCGAGCGCGGTGAACTGGCCGAACTGTTTGCGGATGTGTTGGACTTCGATCGTCATGCTGCGTGCTCCATGTTGCGTTCGTCTGCGGCGGCCTTGCGGGCTTGATGCAGGCGCCATTCGATAAAGCTCTTCACCGCCAGGGTCACCAGCGCCAGCAGCGCCAGGAGCGACGCGATCGCGAACGCGGCCGTGAAGTTGTATTCGTTGTAGAGGATCTCGACCTGCAGCGGCATGGTGTTGGTCTCGCCGCGGATGTGACCCGAGACCACCGACACCGCGCCGAACTCGCCCATCGCACGGGCATTGCACAGGATGACGCCGTACAGCAGGCCCCATTTGATGTTCGGCAGCGTCACCCGCCAGAAGGTCGACCAGCCCGAGGCGCCCAGCACCAGCGCGGCCTCTTCCTCTTCGGTGCCCTGCTGCTGCATCAGCGGGATCAGCTCGCGCGCGATGAAGGGGAAGGTGATGAAGATGGTCGCCAGCACGATGCCCGGCACCGCGAACAGGATCTTGATGTCGTGTTCCGCCAGCCATTCGCCGAACCAGCCCTGGGCGCCGAACAGCAGCACGAAGGTCAGGCCCGCGATCACCGGCGAGACCGAGAACGGCAGGTCGATCAGGGTCAGCAGGACGCTCTTGCCCCTGAATTCGAACTTGGCGATGGCCCAGGCCGCGGCCACGCCGAACACCAGGTTGAGCGGCACCGAGATGGCGGCCGCGATCAGGGTGAGCTTGATGGCCGACAGCGCATCCGGATCCACGATCGATTCGATATAGACGTCCCAGCCGCGCTTGAGCGCCTCGGTGAACACCGCGGCCAGCGGCACGAACAGGAACAGGGTCAGGAAGACCAGCGCCACCGCGATCAGGAGGTAGCGGACCCAATCCGGCTCCAGCACGTTGGTCTTCTGGCGGCGCGCGGGTGCGCCGGCCTTCGGGACCGCCTTGATGTTGTCGAGGACGGCGCTCATTTCTTGCCTGCCCGTTTGCGGGTCCATGCCTGCAGCAGGTTAATCGTCAGCAGCAGGATGAAGGAGATGAGCAGCATCACCACCGCGATCGCCGTGGCGCCCGTGTAGTCGTACTGCTCGAGTTTGGTGATGATGAACAGCGGCGTGATCTCGGAGACCATCGGCAGGTTGCCGGCGATGAAGATGACGGAACCGTATTCGCCGGTGGCGCGCGCGAAGGCCAGCGCGAAGCCGGTGAGCAGCGCCGGCACGATCGAGGGCAGCACCACGCGCCAGAAGGTCTGCAGCGGCGAGGCGCCCAGGCTGGCGGCGGCTTCTTCCAGCTCGCGCTCGGCTTCTTCCAGCACCGGCTGCACCGTGCGTACCACGAAAGGCAGGCCGATGAAGGTCAGCGCCAGCACGATGCCGAGCGGGGTGAAGGCCACCTTGATGCCGAACTTGGCCAGCTGTTCGCCGATGAGGCCATTGTGCGAGTACAGGGCGGTGAGCGTGATGCCGGCCACCGCGGTGGGCAGCGCGAATGGCAGGTCGACCAGGGCGTCGACGATGCGCTTGCCCGGGAAGGTGTAGCGCACCAGTACCCAGGCCACGATGCCGCCGAAGATGACGTTGATGAAGGCGGCCAGCAGCGACGCGCCGAAGCTGAGCTTGTAGGACGCGACCACGCGCTCGGACGTGACGGCCGCCCAGAACGCCTCCCAGCTCATCGTGAAGGTGTTCAGGAAGACCGCCGACAGCGGGATCAGGACGATCAGCGCGAGGTAGAAAATGGTGAAGCCGAGCGAGATGCCGAAGCCGGGAATGACCCGGCCGGGGGATCGTCGCGCAGGCAGTGCGAGCGTGGTCATGGAAGCCCTTATTACAAATTCTTCTAACGGGCCACCATAATCTCACGCAGCTCTTATATTACAAACGAAACTTTCCTCATTTGCATAGACGGTTTCGGCTATTAAGTCTTGGCATCAGAACACCAGCTTGGCCGCCACGCCGGTCAGCGTGGTCGCCAGCAGGGCGCGCAGGAAGCGTTCCGGCACCTTGCGCGCCGCCATGGCGCCCAGCGTGATGCCCGGCACCGAACCCACGAGCAGGGTCAGCAGCAGCATCCAGTCGATCGAGCCCAGCCACCAGTGGCCGATGGCGGCGATCGCGGTCAGGGGCACGGCATAGGCGATGTCGGTGCCGGCCACCTCGGCCGGGCTCAGGCGCGGATACAGCATGACCAGCAGCGTGGCGCCGATGGCGCCCGCGCCGATCGAGGACACGGTGACGAGCACGCCCAGCACCGCGCCGGAGACCACGGTGACGGTGGTCAGCGCCCTGCCCTGCAGCTGGCGCCCCGGTTTGGCATTGACCCAGGCCAGCATGCGCGCGCGAAACAGCAGCGCGATCACGGTCAGCATCACGGAGCCGGCGATCGAATAACGGATGAGCTGCCCGATCTCTTCATCGAGCCCGCCGACATATTTCAGCGCCAGGGTCGCCGCCAGCGCGGCCGGCAAGGCGCCCAGGCACAGGCGGCCGACGATCTGCCACTGGACGGTGCGGTTGAAACGGTGGGTGATGGTGCCGACGCCCTTGGTGATCGAGGCGAAGGCCAGGTCGGTGCCGACGGCGACCGAGGGCGAGACGCCGAACAGGAGCGTGAGCAGGGGCGTCATGAGCGAACCGCCGCCCACGCCGGTCATGCCGACCAGTAGCCCTACTGCGAAACCCGCGATGATGTACGTCGTCGACATGCCTTACCCCTCAGTGAAGCCACAGGGTAAGGGGACTCGGCAGTCAGGCAAACAACAGGTTTCTTATTTGCTTATGCGGCGACGGATGGGCTTGTAGGGTGGACGGCAGAGCCGTCCACCCCACGAAAAGCGGCGACGCTTATTTATTCGGCTGCGGGGTCAGGCGCAGGTAAGGACGCGGCGAGGTATAGCCTTTCGGATACTTCTGCTCGATGACGGCCGGATCCTGCACGGTCAGCGGAATGATGACGTCGTCGCCATCCTTCCAGTTGCCCGGCGTGGCCACGGTGTAGCCATCGGTCAGTTGCAGAGCGTCGATCACGCGCAGCACTTCGTCGAAGTTGCGGCCGGTGCTCATCGGATAGGTGATGATCAGGCGCACCTTTTTGGCCGGATCGATCACGAACAGCGAGCGCACGGTGGCGGTGGCCGAGGCTTCCGGGTGGATCATGTCGTACAGGCTGGATACCGACTTGTCGGCGTCGGCGATGATCGGGAAGCCGACCACGGTCTGCTGGGTTTCCTCGATGTCCTTGATCCAGGCACGGTGCTGGTCGGCCGGATCGACCGACAGCGCGATCGCCTTGACGTTGCGCTTGTCGAACTCCGGCTTCAGCTTGGCGGTCAGGCCCAGTTCGGTGGTGCAGACCGGGGTGAAGTCGGCCGGGTGCGAGAACAGCACCACCCAGGAATCGCCCGCCCACTCATGGAAGCGGATCTTGCCGATGCTGGAATCCTGTTCGAAATCGGGGGCGGTATCGCCGAGGCGTAAGGTCATCGTCATTTCTCCATGTAATTGGATGTCGGGTTGCTACATCAAGACATAGTCTAAGAGCAGCGGGCAGTTTAGCAAACGACGCTTTAGTTATTTGCTTGTTCCACAATCATGTTTAGAAAAACCGGCTGTACAGCACGACCGCCCAGATGGCCGCCGCCAGCAGCAAGGCCAGCGCGACGGCCGCGCTGCCCATGTCCTTCGCGACCTTCGACAAGGGATGGCGCTCGAGCGAGATGCGGTCGACGACGGCCTCGATGGCCGAATTGATGATCTCGACGATCAGCACCACGACCAGCACGCCGATCAGGGCCAGCTTCTGGAAGCCAGACAGCGGCAGCAGCAGGGCCACGACGCTGGCGATGGCGATCAGCACGACCTCTTGCCGGAAAGCGGCCTCGCTGCGCCAGGCCCAGGCCAGGCCATCCCAGGTATTGCGGCAGGCGGCGAAGATGCGGGCGATGCCGCGCCTGGTCTTGAACTCGCTGGTCGGGTGTTCCATTGGCTTGTCGGAAATAAATATAGGATTGTCATTATGCCGTGCTTGCCATGGCTTGCACACAGCGCCCCATCGGTTTGCACCAGCGTTTCACATCATGGTATAAAGGGGTAATACTGCACTGCACAAAGCCCTCATGAAAATGGAAACCCCAGAACTGGCAGCCGCTGCGTCGGGCAAGACCTCGATCCAGGTGATCGAACGCATGATGGCGCTGCTCGATGCGCTGGCCAACTATTCCGATCCGGTCAGCCTGAAGGAATTGTCGAAGGTCTCGGGCCTGCACCCCTCGACCGCGCACCGCATCCTGAACGACATGGTGGTCACGCGCTTCGTCGACCGCGTCGAACCGGGCACCTACCGCCTCGGCATGCGCCTGCTCGAACTGGGCAACGTGGTGAAAAGCCGCCTGTCGGTGCGCGAAGCGGCGCTCGACTTCATGCGCGCCCTGCACAAGAAGACCCAGCAGACCGTGAACCTGTCGGTGCGCCAGGGCGACGAGATCGTCTACATCGACCGCGCCTATTCGGAACGCTCGGGCATGCAGGTGGTGCGCGCGATCGGCGGCCGGGCGCCACTGCACCTGACCTCGACCGGCAAGCTGTTCCTGTCGATCGACGACGCCAAGGCGATCCGCGCCTACGCCACCCGCACCGGCCTGGCCGGCCACAACAAGAATTCGATCACCGACCTGGCCCGCTTCGAGCGCGAGCTGAGCCTGGTGCGCGCGCGCGGCTATGCGCGCGACAACGAGGAACTGGAACTGGGGGTGCGCTGCATGGCCGCCGGCATTTTCGACGACAGCGGCAAGCTGGTGGCCGGCCTGTCGATCTCGGCGCCGGCCGACCGCCTGCAGGAAGAATGGCTGGAAGACCTGGTGCAGACCGCCTCGAGCATCTCCGCGACCCTGGGCTACCGCCCTGCTCCCGCACTGTGAACGCTGCTGCCCCAACGTAGGGTGGGCGGCACAACCGGGGCGGGCAAATCGGCGCTCCGGGTGGAGCCGCCCACCCTACGGACCAGTAGCTCGCGGCGTGATCAGTGCAGCACCGGCGCCGCCGCGGTGGCGCTGCTCATGATGGGGACCTCGGTATTTCCCAGCGTTCCCGGCGCCAGCACGTCGAGCTTGTCGGGCGCCAGCGACTCCAGGAAACGGCGTACCCGGCCCGCGTCGGCGGTGCGCGACATCTTGCCCTTCGAATCCAGGAACACCATGATCACGTTGCGGCCGTGGATGGCTGCCTGCATCACCAGGCAGCGGCCCGCTTCGTTGATGAAGCCGGTCTTTTGCAGGCCGATGTTCCAGTCCGGCAGCGCCACCAGGTAGTTGGTGTTCGCATAGCGCATCGGCCGGCCGCTCGCCTTCACGACGGAATTGGGCGTGGTGGAGAATTCGCGCAGCAGCGATTCGCCGTGGGCGGTGGCAACCAGGCGCGCCAGGTCGCGCGCGCTGGACACGTTACGGCTCGACAGGCCGCTCGAATCGACGAAGCGGGTATCCTTCATGCCCAGCTCGCGCGCCTTGGCGTTCATGGCCGCCACGAAGGCCTGGATGCCGCCGGGGTAGTGGCGACCGAGCGCGGAGGCGGCGCGGTTTTCCGAACTCATCAGGGAAATATGCAGCATCTCGCGGCGCGTCATGCGCGTGCCCACCGGCAGGCGCGAGCTGGAATACTTGTGGCGGTCGACGTCGGCGTCGGCGATGCGCAGCACCTCGTCGAGGTCCTGCCCGGCCTGCACCACGACCAGGCCGGTCATGAGCTTGGTGATCGAGGCGATCGGCAGGGCGATGTTGGCGTTCTTTTCGAACAGCACTTCCGAGCTGTTCTGGTCGAGCACGAAGGCGACGTTCGAACGCAAGGACAAGGGATCCGATGTACCGCGCAGGCCGGCGGCATCGCCGAAGGTGCGCGGATCGACCACGGCCGCGGCGGCGCCGGCGCGGCGCACCGCGTGATAGGTGACCTTGCGCTTGCCGCGCACCATTTCCACGCGGCGCACCATGCGCTGGCGGTTGTCGTCGGCAATGGCGTGGGCCAGGTCCTTGCGCTTGGCAGGCGCGGCCTTGCGACCGGTGGCGCGCTTTTTCTTGGCGGCCTTCTTCTTGGCCGGCTGGGCCTTCTTCGGTTTGGATTCGGCGGCCGCGCCGGCGCCCGCACCGGCGCCCGCGCCGGCCGCGTTGACGGGCTGGAGCGCAAACAGCAGCGAAACGATGGCAGCCAATGCAACTTTGAACATCTCGAACCCTTCGGCGCAAACTGATGAGGTACGGAATGCAGTTTAGCGGAACGCCGCTTGATCGCAAGCGAAAAGACACGTTCCGTGCGGCAACAGTCAAAAACCAACAATCCTTAACAATCAAGTATTTACGCTTGCATTGTCGCGCAACTTGCGCTGCGCTTTACGTCATGAAGCGGGCAAAGTGTCCGACCGGTTCGCGCTCGGTAACGAGCGAATTCTCGATCTTGCCGGGGTCTGCCCAGCCGAGCGCCATGCCGCACACCACCATTTCATTCTCCGGCAACCCGAGCTGCCGCGCAATCACGCGGTGATACTGTGTGAAGGCTGCCTGCGGACAGGTGTCGAGGCCGCGGCCGCGCGCGGCGACCATGATGTTCTGCAGGAACATGCCATAGTCCAGCCAGGAGCCCTGCTCCAGGATGCGGTCGATGGTGAAGATCAGGCCGACCGGCGCGTCGAAGAAGCGGTAGTTGCGCGCGTGCTGGGCCGCCATGCCGGCCTTGTTGTCGCGCGTGAGCCCCAGCAGGGAATACAGGTCCCAGCCCACCTTGCGGCGCCGGTCGACGTAGGGCGAGATCCATTCGCGCGGGTAGTAGGCGTATTCCTCGGCGTGCTGGCTGGCCTGCCCGGGCTCGGCGGCGACCGCCAGGATCGCCTCGCTCAACTCCTCGCGCGCCTGCCCCGTCAGCACGTAGACCTTCCATGGCTGGGTATTGGTGCCCGAGGGCGCGCGCGCCGCCACCTCGAGGATGCGCTCGATGTCGGCACGCTCGACCGGCTTGGGTAGAAAGGCGCGGATCGAGCGGCGCGAGGTGATGGCGGCGTCGACGGCTTCCTGCTGGGGGCTGTGGATCATGGGGTCTCCTTGTTGTGTGGTTTCTTGACGACGAATGCAACGCCCAGCACGGCGACGAGCATGCCGGCCACGGCCAGCGGGCCGAAGGACTCGCCGAACAGCAGCCAGGCCATGAGGGCCGTGGTGGGCGGGGTCAGGTACAGCAAACTGGTGACTTCGGTGGCGCGGCTGCGCCGGATCAGCGTGAACAGCAGGAAGATCGCGCCGATCGACAGCGCGAAGATCGACCACAGCCATGCGATGACGAAATCAAGGCTCCAGGTAATGCTGGAAAAGCGCGGGTCCAGGCCTTCGAGCGCGATGGCCAGCGGCAGCAGCGCCAGCACGGTGGCGGCGAACTGGATCACCGTGCCGGTGCGCAGGTCGAAGCCCGGGCAATGGCGTTTCTGGTACATGGTGCCGGCCGTGATGCAGAACAAGGCGAACACGCACAGGGCGATGCCGCTTGCGGTGAGCCCGGCCAGGTGCAGCTTGCTGTAGACCACCAGCAGCACGCCGGACAGGCCGAGCGCGAAACCGAGCCACTGGCGCGGGCGAACCCGCTCGCCGATCAGGGGCGCCGCGGCCGCCGTGAGGATCGGCTGCATGCCGACGATCAGCGCGGTCAGCCCGGCCGGCATGCCGATCTTGATCGCGGCCCAGACCCCGCCCAGGTAGCCGGCCTGCAGCAGCAGTCCGGCCACGGCCACGTGCAGGATCTGGCCGCGCGGCCAGGGTGCGCGCAGGATGAACACGACCGGCAGCAGCACCGCCAGCACGCCCAGGCAGCGCAGGATCACGAAAGTCAGCGGCGGCGCGTACGGCAGGCCGAGCTTGGCAACGATGAAGCCGGTACTCCACAAGAACACGAACAGCAGCGGAACGGGCGACAGCCAGGCAGCGGCAGGGGCGGAAGGCGTGCTTGTTCGGGTACCGGAAGACATGAATGGATCGCTGCGGGGCAGCGCGATGGAGGCTTGGCGAAAACACAAGCCATCAGTCTAGCACGCCGGCGCCCGCGCTTCCGGCCGCCGCGGAAAGTAAGATTACTTGCGTTAAATCAACGCTAAGTCCTTGAAATTTCTTGCAAACAATGCATTCAAGAAATTTATGCACACGCGATGGTGCGACGCATCAAATTCGCTTGACTCGTTCGAGAACATGGTTGAAAATTCGCCCTGTTGCGGTGCACAAAAAAGAGTTTCGTTGAGCCCATACGAAAAAAACCTGCCTCACCGGTCCAAGCAACATTTCCACTAAACGCACTGAAATTGGAGAGTCACATGTTTGCAATTCCTGAGCAGTTCTCGAATGCCACCAAAGCCAACCTGGAGTCGCAGTTCGCGCTGATGTCCTCGCTGACCGCCAAGACCTTCGAAAGCATGGAGAAACTGGTCGAGCTGAACATCAGCACCGCCCGCAGCACCCTGGAAGAATCGTCGAACGTCACCCGCCAGCTGCTGAGCGCCAAGGATCCGCAGGAGTTCTTCTCGGTCACCACGTCGCAGGCCCAGCCGGCCGCTGAAAAAGCCCTGTCGTACAACCGCCAGCTGGCCGCCATCGCCACCGGCACCGGCGCCGAGTTCTCGAAGGCCGCCGAAAGCCAGATCGTCGAAACCAACCGCAAGGTCATCGCCCTGGTCGACGAAGTGAGCAAGAACGCCCCGGCCGGTTCGGAAACCTTCGTTGCCGCCGTCAAGACCGTGATCAGCAACGCCAACGCCGGCTACGAGCAGTTCAGCAAGACCAGCAAGCAGGCTGCCGAAGCGATCGAAAACAACGTCAACGCAGCGGTGAGCCAGTTTTCGGCGACTGCTCGCAAGGCTACCGCTACTGCCGCTGCCGCGACCCAGAGCGCTGCCGCCTAAGCTGCGACTGGTCAAATGAAAAAGCCGGGACTTGTCCCGGCTTTTTGCTTTTTGCGTTTCTGCTCACTCGCCCAGGTAGGCCGCCTGCACCCGCGGATCGTTCAGCATGTCCGCCGCCTTCCCCGTCATGGTCATGGTTCCCGACTCCATCACGTAGCCCCGGTGCGCCGCCTGCAGCGCCAGCCTGGCGTTCTGCTCCACCAGCAGGATCGTGATGCCCTGGTTCGAGACGTCGCGGATCACCTCGAAGATCTTCTCCACCATGATCGGCGACAGGCCCATCGAAGGCTCGTCCAGCAGCAGTAGTAGCGGGTGGCACATCAGCGCGCGCGCCATCGCCAGCATCTGCTGCTCGCCGCCCGACAGCGTGCCGGCCAGCTGGCTGGAACGCTCCTTCAGGCGCGGGAACACCGCGTACCACTTCTCGATGTCCGCCGCGATCCCGTCCTTGTCGTCGCGCGTGTAGGCGCCCATCAGGAGGTTCTCGTGGATGCTCATGCGGGTGAACACGCCCCGCCCTTCCGGCACCATGGCCAGCTTCTGCTGGACCATGCGAAAGGACGGTGTGCCGCCCAGCGGCCGGCCCAGGTAGCTGATCTCGCCTTCCACCTTGCACGGCGGGAGCGTGCCGGTGATGGCCTTCAGGGTGGTGGTCTTGCCGGCGCCGTTGGCGCCGATCAGGGTGACCAGCTCGCCCTTGTTCACTTCCAGGTCCAGGCCCTTGACCGCCTTGATGCCGCCGTAGGCCACCTGCAGGCCCTTGATGCTCAGGATGTTGTCGCTCATGTCCTTGTTCACTGAGGTGCTCCGCCGAGATAAGCCTTGATCACGGCTTCGTTCCTCTGGATGTCGCTGGGGATGCCTTCCGCGATCTGCTTGCCGTACTCGAGCACGGTGATGCGGTCGCACAGGCCCATCATCAGCTTGACGTCGTGCTCGATCAGCAGCACGGTCTTGCCTTCGTTCTTGATTTTCACCAGCAGCTCACGCAGGGCCAGCTTCTCGGTGGCGTTCATGCCGGCCGCCGGCTCGTCCAGCGCCAGCAGTTGCGGATCGGTGGCGAGGGCGCGCGCGATCTCCAGGCGGCGCTGATCGCCGTAGGACAGGTACTTGGCGGTGCGGTTGGCATACTGGCCGATGCCCACGAATTCCAGCAACTCCTGCGCGCGCCGGCGGATCGCCGCCTCCTCTTCGCGCGCCGCCCGGTGGCGCAGGATCGCGCCGAGCACGCCCTGGCGGGTGCGCACGTGGCGCCCCACCATCACGTTTTCCAGCGCGCTCATCTCGCCGAACAGGCGGATGTTCTGGAAGGTGCGGGCGATGCCGGCCTTGGCCACCTCGTGCGGAGCCGAGGGCGAATACGGCTTGCCGGCCAGCTCGAACGTGCCGCTGTCCGGCTGGTACAGGCCGGTGATCACGTTGAAGAAAGTGGTCTTGCCGGCGCCGTTCGGGCCGATCAGGCCGTAGATCTGGCCGCGCTCGATGCGGATGCCGACGTCGGTGAGCGCCTGCAGGCCGCCGAAGCGCTTGTTCACGCCACCGATGTTCAGGATCAGGTTCGTCGAATGCAGCGCGCTCATGCCTTGGTCCCCTCTTCTTCCTCGCGCGCCAGGGCCGCGTTGGGTCGCTCCTCCCGGTTCGGCGAGGGCCACAGCCCGGCCGGGCGCACCAGCATGATCAGCACCAGTGCCAGGCCGTAGAGCAGCTGGCGCAGCACCTCGGCCTCGATCACGACGGTGCCGAACAGCGCCTGCTGGGCCGGCTCCACCACGTGGCGCAGCACTTCCGGCAGCGCCGCCAGCAGCACGCCGCCCAGCACCACACCGGGGATGTGGCCGATCCCGCCCAGCACCACCATCGCCAGCACGGCGATCGATTCGGTCAGCGAGAACGACTCCGGCGATACGAAGCCCTGGAAGGCGCCGAACATGGCGCCCGCCACGCCCCCGAAACTGGCGCCCATCGCAAACGCCAGCAGCTTGACGTTGCGGGTGTTGATGCCCATCGCCTTGGCCGCGATCTCGTCCTCGCGGATCGCCACCCAGGCGCGTCCCAGGCGCGAATGCTGCAGGCGCGAGGTAATAAAGATGGTGGCGATGGTGAGAAACAGGAAAAGGAAGTAGTAGGCGTTCACCGAGGGCATCGAGAAGCCGCCGATGTACACCGTGGCCTGCGATCCCGCCTCGCCCGCCAGCGACACGCCGAACACGCGGATCGGGTCGATCATGTTGATCCCCTGCGGCCCGTTGGTGAAGTTGATCGGGTCGTTCAGGTTGTTCATGAAGATGCGGATGATCTCGCCGAAGCCGAGCGTCACGATGGCGAGGTAGTCGCCGCGCAGCTTCAGGGTCGGCGCGCCCAGCAGCGCGCCGCACAGGCCCGCCACGATGGCCGCCAGCGGCACGATCGCCCACACCGACAGGTGGATGCCGTTCTGCTGGATCTCGGGCCCGAAGAAGCTGACCAGGGCTTCGCCCAGCGCCGGCGAATAATAGATGACCGATTCCAGCAGGCTTGCAAACTGCGGCGATGAGAACAGCCCGACCAGGTACGCGCCCACCGCGAAGAAGGCGATGTAGCCCAGGTCGAGCAGGCCGGCGAAGCCGACCACGATGTTCAGGCCCAGCGCCAGCATGATGTAGAGCAGCGCGATGTCGATGATGCGCACCCAGGAGTTGCCGAACTGGGAAGCGACGAAAGGGAAGACCAGCATCAGGGCCAGCACCGCCGCCATGCTGAGGTAGGCCTGGCGCGGCTTGCGCTGGACGTCGAAAGTCAGGAGTGCCATGGTGTGTCCTCCTCCCTTACGCGCGGTCCGCCACGCGCTCGCCCATGATGCCGGACGGGCGCAGGGTCAGCACCAGGATCAGCACGACGAAGGCGAAGATGTCCTGGTAGTGGCTGCCCAGGAAGCCGCCGGTCAGGTCGCCGATGTAGCCGGCGCCGAGCGCTTCGATGATGCCCAGCAGGATGCCGCCGATCATGGCGCCGTAGATGTTGCCGATCCCGCCCAGCACGGCGGCGCAGAAGGCCTTCAGGCCCGGCAGCATGCCCATGGTGAAGGTGACCGAGGCGTAGTTGGCGCCCCACATCACCCCGGCCACCGCGGCCAGCGCGGCGCCGATGGCGAAGGTGGCGACGATCACGCGGTTCGAGTCCACGCCCATCAGGCCGGCCACGCGCGGGTTCTCGGCCACGGCGCGCATCGCCCGGCCCATGCGGGTGCGCTCGACCAGCAGCACCAGGCTGACCATCGCCACCGCCGCCAGCACCAGCAGCAGGATCTGGGTAGGCGAGATCAGGGCGCCCATGATCTCGACCGGCTCGGGCGAGAGCAGTTGCGGGAAAGGCAGCGGGCTGCGGCCCCAGATCATCATGGCGAAGGTCTGCAGCAGGATCGACACGCCGATCGCGGTGATCAAGGGCGCCAGGCGCGGCGCGTTGCGCAGGCGGCGGTAGGCGACGCGCTCGATCACGATGTTGACCAGGATGGCCACCGGAATCGCGCCGAGGATGGCGATGGCCAGTTGCAGAGCGCCGGACAGGCCGGGCGCATGGGCATCCAGCAGCTTGAGGATGGTGAGGCCGACCATGGCGCCGATCATCAGGACGTCGCCGTGCGCGAAGTTGATCAGGTTGAGCACCCCGTAGACCATGGTGTAGCCGAGGGCCACCAGGGCGTACATGCTGCCCATGACCAGGCCGTTGAGGATTTGTTGGATGAATGTTTCCATCGTGCGCGTTCGCTTTCGTTGCGGTCAAATGAAAACGGCACTGCCGGGTATCCCCGCAGTGCCGTCCTTGGCCTGGCGTTCATGTTCCGATGGCCGTCATGATAACTTGGCAAATGGAAAACTTACACCGGAAATTTCCCTGGGCTGCCGATTTTCGTAGGGTGGACGGGGTAGATCTGGGCAATGCCCGGAACTACAAACGTCTGCGCGTCCAATTCCCGGACGCGCTGTGATAACGCATGCACTATTTGAACGCGCGGTCGGCGGAGCCGACCACCCTACAGCCATTACGCGGCTTTCGCCCCATCCAGCCCTTTCGGCAGCGGGAACACCACGTTCTCTTCGACGCCCTCGAGCGCACGCACGCTGGCCGCACCCAGCTCCTTGAGGCGGTCGATCACGGCCTGCACCAGCACTTCGGGGGCCGAGGCGCCGGCGGTCACGCCGATGCGCTTCTTGCCGGCGATCCATTGCGGATCGATCTTGCTGGCGTTGTCGACCATGTAGGCCGGGGTCCCCATCTTCTCGGCCACTTCGCGCAGGCGGTTCGAATTGGAACTGTTCGGGCTGCCGACCACGACCACGACTTCCACCTGCGGCGCCATGAACTTGACGGCTTCCTGGCGGTTGGTGGTGGCGTAGCAGATGTCGCCCTTCTTCGGCTCGATGATGTTCGGGAAGCGCGCCTTGAGCGCGGCGATGATCTCGGCGGTGTCGTCCACCGACAGGGTGGTCTGCGACACGTAGGCCAGCAGGTCGGGATTGTTCACCTGCAGTGTCGCCACGTCTTCCACGGTCTCGACCAGGTGCATGCCCTCTTCGGCCTGGCCCATGGTGCCTTCGACTTCCGGGTGGCCGTCGTGGCCGATCATGACGATCTCGCAGCCCTGCTTGCGCATCTTGGCGACTTCGACGTGGACCTTGGTCACCAGCGGGCAGGTGGCGTCGAAAATGGTCAGGCCGCGCGCTTCGGCCTCGAGGCGCACGGCTTTCGAGACGCCGTGGGCCGAGAACACCAGGGTATTGCCCGACGGGACGTCTTCGAGTTCCTCGATGAAGATCGCGCCCTTGTTGCGCAGGTCTTCGACCACGTAGGCGTTGTGCACGATCTCGTGGCGCACGTAGATCGGGGCGCCGAACTGGTTCAGGGCGCGCTCGACGATCTCGATGGCGCGGTCAACGCCGGCGCAGAAGCCGCGCGGCTGGGCAAGCAGAATTTCGTTGTCCATGAAGGTTTCCTGTTTTACAGAACCGAAATCAGTTGTACTTCGAATTGCAGGGCCTGGCCGGCCAGCGGATGGTTGAAATCGAACAGCGCGGTGGTCTCGCGCATTTCCAGCAGCACGCCGGCGAAGCGGCCGCCCTTGGGTGCGTTGAATTCGATCAGCTCGCCCACCTTGTAGTCGGCGTCGGGCACCGAGTTCTCTTCCAGCGTCGCCTTCGACACCGGCTGGATCAAGTCGGGATTGCGCTCCCCGAACGCTTCCGCAGCGCTGAGCTGGAAGGTTTCGTGCGCGCCCTCCGGCAGGCCGATCAGGCGCGACTCGAGGAAGGGTGCAAGCTGGCCCTGGCCCAGCAGCAAGGTGGCCGGCGTGCCCTTGAAGGTAGTGACGAGATCAGTACCGTCGGCGGTGGCAAGCCGATAATGCAGGGTCAGGTAGGACGATTCGTTGACGACTGGAGCGTTGGACATGTTCTTTGTGGTGACAGGCAGGCCTGTTGCAGGCAAACCGCTATTGTAAGCCACGCCCGGCGCCTCTGCCCCCGGCGCGTCCGTTTTTATCGCAAGGATCAGACAATGAGAATCACTGAATGGCCGAAGGAGCAACGTCCACGCGAACGGCTGCTGAGCGGCGGCCCCGGGGTCTTGTCGGATACTGAACTGCTGGCGATCTTCCTGCGCGTCGGCGTCGCGGGAAAAAGCGCCGTGGCGCTGGCGCGCGACATGCTCGACCACTTCGGCTCGCTGCACCGGCTGCTGCACGCCAGCTCGAGCGAGTTCGGCGCCCTGCACGGGCTCGGCCCGGCCAAATATGCCCAGCTGCAAGCGGCGATCGAACTGACGCGCCGCGCCGTCGCCGAAGAGTTCGAGCGCAAAGGCATGTGCTCGCCGGATGCGGTGCGCGCCTGGCTGCGCCACCAGTTCGCGCTGCAGGCGCACGAATCCTTCGTCGTGCTCTTCCTGGACGTCAAGAACCGCCTGATCAACTACGAAGAAATGTTTCGCGGCACGCTAACGCATACCAGCGTGTACCCGCGCGAGGTCGTCAAGGCGGCGCTGCGCCGCAATGCCGCGGCCGTGATCCTGGCGCACAACCACCCGTCCGGCGTGCCGGAACCGAGCGAAGCCGACCTGCGCCTGACCTCGAGCCTGGCGCAGGCGCTGGCCCTGGTCGATATCCGGGTCCTGGATCACTTCGTCGTGGCGGGTTCCCACGTGTACTCGTTCGCCGAACATGGACAGTTGTAATTGGAGATAAGCCGCGTCCCCAGCAAGAACCACGCACCTGTGCCCCGAGTCGAAACAAGTGCGTCCTGGATGGTGTCCAGGACGTCATCCTTGCGATCGCGGGGAATCATATGGCTGTGCTTCATTCTTGAAAGGGGATAAAAATGAAAACAAGCAGGATGTGGGCTGCAGCGGGATGCCTGTTGGCAGGCCTGAGCGCCAGCGTGGAAGCACAAGACACGACCTTCACCTTGGTCAACAACACGGAGTTCACGGTGCGCTCGGTGTACATCTGGCCGGTGACGACCGACTACCGGGGACCAGACCGGCTCGGGACCGACTACATCCCGAGCGGACGATCCCACACCTTCCGCCCCCTGGACGACGAGTGCCGGTACAACATCCGCGTCACACTGACGGACAGCAACGACGAGTTCCGCACCAATGGCGTCGACCTGTGCGGGTTGGGCAAACTGACGCTGTATTACGACTACGAGGAGCGCGATCTGAGGGCTAGCGTGGACTAGGCGACCGGGCGGAGACACGCGCGAATCGTCCGCCAGCCCAGCCGTGGTGAGCGGCGCCGCAGCAGCACGAGGCTGCGGTGGGCGCTGTCGCGCCTGTGTCTCTGGCTTCTCCGGCCACCGATACGGCCGTCCATGTCCAGTCCCCAGGCGCGAGCATGAACAGACAAGACCGTAAAAACAGGGCTTTACATCACTCATCCACAATTGTTAAATCCGTTGAATGACGCAAGACACGATTGTTTTTCGCAAGTGATTGATTTCTCGTTGGTTTCCACGCTATACTCTCGTTTTTCCAAATCTGGATATTCTTAAGGAGTGCACTATGGCACGTGTCTGCCAAGTTACCGGCAAGGGAGTGATGGTTGGCAACAACGTCTCCCACGCTAACAACAAAACCAAGCGTCGTTTCCTGCCGAACCTGCAGAACCGCCGCATCTTCGTGGAATCGGAAAACCGCTGGGTCTCCCTGCGTCTGTCCAACGCCGGTCTGCGCGTGATCGACAAGCTCGGCATCGACGCCGTGCTGGCCGACATGCGTGCCCGTGGCGAAAAAGTTTAATTAGGGAGCTATCATGGCAAAAACTGGCCGCGACAAAATCAAGCTGGAATCGACCGCAGGTACCGGTCACTTCTACACCACCACCAAGAACAAGCGCACCATGCCGGCGAAGATGGAAATCACCAAATTCGACCCGAAGGCACGCAAGCACGTGATCTACAAGGAAACCAAGATCAAGTAATCGATCTTGCTCCAGTTAAAAAGCCGCCCGTTTCGACTGGCGGCTTTTTTATTGCCGGGTCCGGCACGTGCCGTCGCGAATACAACACCGCCTTGACTCGGCGCAGCGGCATGGAGTGCGAATATTGCAATGG
Organism: Massilia sp.; assembly: GCF_046293535.1. Lineage (NCBI taxonomy): Bacteria > Pseudomonadati > Pseudomonadota > Betaproteobacteria > Burkholderiales > Oxalobacteraceae > Massilia > Massilia sp. The sequence continues at coordinate 118,633 of NZ_JBKBOV010000008.1, forward strand.
TCGCCCGGCCGTGAAAGCATAAGGACTTGCCGACTTCGCCACGAGCCCAGCATGCATGCGCTGCTGACATTGCCTGTGTTGTCCATCCTGGCCGCCTGCATGGCGTGCGCCCTGCCCGCGCACGCCCAGCCGCCCGGTCCCGAGGGTGTGCCGATGGTCGAAGTCAAGGCCGCCGCACGCACGCGCCTGCTCCCCTACCGGCCCCTGTTCTATCCAATGGCCAAGGCGGTCCAGAAAAACCTGCTCGGGCGCGCCGTGCTGGCGGTGCAGCTGCGCCCCGCGCACGCCGGCGTCCGTACCGACGACCTGGTCCTCTGGCTGGAAGGCGGCGGCGAATCGCTGCCGATGCGCGCCGACGAACACGGCCTGTACATCGTGCCGGTCGCCGACCGGATCGCGCAGCAGGACGGCGGCTTCTCGATCAACAAGAATCCCGCCGAACTGCGCGCCAACCTGGTGCTCATCCCTACCCTGGCGCCGGATGCCTGGACGGTCGGCGAAATGCGGCGCCTGCTGCGCGACGTGCACGCCACCATCGATCCGCTCGTGCCCTGGCACCACCGCTTCCTGAACTGGGCCTCGACGCGCAAGCTGGGCGTGTCGGTGTGCAGCCTGTCGCCGCGCGCCCAGGTCGAGGTGGTCGACGGCGAGCGCCTGCTGGCGCGCTACCCCACCAGCGAGCCGGCACGCAACCACGCGAATGCCCCGGTGTATTGCCACCGCTTTACCGGCAACGAGGATTTCGACCCGCGTGCGCGGCTGGTGCTGCCTGAAGACGCGCAGGTGCTGCTGATCTAAGAAGATGTCGCACCGAGCGTAGGGTGGGCGGGTCTTCCCGCCCACGCGGTGATCGTTACAGGCTCCGATGTCGGGCGGGATGATCTTGCGGCAAACTATCACCGCGTGGGCGGAGAATCCGCCCACCCTACAAAAAAACGGCTCCCGAAGGAGCCGCCCGTTGTTGTCTTATCAAACCGCTTATGCGTAGCTGCGCAGGCGCAGCGAGAAGTCCTGCAGCGACTTGATGCCCGAGGCTTCGGCGCGTGCGCACCAGTCCTGCAACTGCTGCAGCAACTGGTCGCGGGTCGCGTGCGAACGTTCCCAGATCGCGCCCAGTTCCACGCGCATCTGGTGCATGGTTTCCAGCGCCTTGCTGTGCTGGAACAGCTCGACCAGCTGCTGCTTCTGCGACTGCTCCAGCTTGGCCGGTTCGCGCTGCATCAGCTTGCGCGAGCTCTTCAGGAAACGTGCTTCCAGCTCGGCCTTGTGCTTCAGGTGCTCGAATTCCTCGCGGAAAGCATGACGCACCGACTTGGCATACTTGGCCATCACGTCGTAACGGTTGGCGATCACCGACTGCAGGGTGTCGAGGTCGGCAACCATCTTGTCCTTGGCGAACTTCGGCGCCGGCGCGACCTTTTTCACCTTGGCAAGGCGCAGGGTTTCCAGGATGCGGATGTAGCCCCAGCCCAGGTCGAACTCGTACCACTTGCTCGACAGCTTGGCCGAGGTGGCGAAGGTATGGTGGTTGTTGTGCAGTTCCTCGCCGCCGATCAGGATGCCCAGCGGGAAGATGTTGGTGGCCGCATCGCTGCAGTCGTAGTTGCGGTAGCCCCAGTAGTGGCCGATGCCGTTGATGATGCCGGCCGCGGTGATCGGAATCCACATCATCTGGACTGCCCACACCGAGATACCGACGATGCCGAACAGCGCAACATTGATGAACAGCATCAGCACCACGCCCATGGCACTGTGCTTCGTGTACAAGTTGCGCTCGATCCAGTCGTCCGGGGTGCCATGGCCGTATTTCTCCATGGTTTCCTTGACCTTGCTTTCAGCACGGTACAGCTCGGCGCCTTCGAACAGCACCTTGCGGATGCCGCGGGTCTGCGGGCTGTGCGGGTCTTCTTCGGTATCGCACTTGGCGTGGTGCTTGCGGTGGATCGCTGCCCACTCCTTGGTCACCTGGCCGGTGGTCAGCCACAGCCAGAAGCGGAAGAAATGGCTCGGAATCGGGTGCAGGTCGAGGGCACGGTGCGCCTGGTGGCGATGCAGGTAGATCGTCACGCTGGCGATCGTGATGTGCGTCAGCACCAGCGTGGCGATGACGACCTGCCAAGCGGTGAAGTCGAGCAGGCCGGTCGACAGGAAGCTCAGCACGGCTTGCACGGGTTCGCTACTAAAGAAATTCATTCAGTCTCCATGGATATCGCGTCGACACGCCAACAGTCGCGGCGGCTCGCAACCCGATATTTTACGCGGTTCCACTGCCACGCGGCACGCAATAAAACTTTAACGCATGCCTTATTTCAAGGAGCCGTCGGGGTTCGTGCCACAAGCGATGTCATGTGGGCATCGGCTGGCTGACACTCGCGCTCGGATAACCAAGCTTGATCTCACCTGTCTGGACAAGTTCGTGAATCTTCTTGTTGACGTTGGAGATGGGGCCACCCTGCCCGTTTTCGGGATCGCCCAGCCAGAAGCCGACCTCCAGTTCGTAGCCGTCCGGCGTGAACGCGTTGAGCAGCACGTTTGGCGCCGGCGCTTCCAGCACGCGGGGGACGCCGCGCGGCAGTGCTTCCAGCAGCGGCATGACGGTCGAGAGGTCGCTGTCGTAGGACACGGTCAGCCTGGTCACCGCGCGCACGTTGCGGTTGGTCCCGGATTGGTTCATCACGACACCCGTGATCAGCATTTCGTTCGGCAGCAGGGTCTGGGTGCCGTCGGTGCCGCGCAGCACGGTGTAGCGCGTATTGATGCGCGCCACCTTGCCGGAATACTTGTCGAGCGTGATCGGATCGCCGATCGTCAGGCTGCGTTCCAGCAAAATGATAAAGCCGGACACGTAATTACTGGCGATACGCTGCATGCCCAGACCGAGGCCGACGCCGAGCGCGCCGCCGAACACCGACAACACGGTCAGGTCCAGGCCGGCCAGATCCAGGCTGAACAGCACTGCGACGAGGATCAGCACCGCCCGACTCATGCGCGCAAGCACCACCCGGATCGACGTATGCATGCGCTCGACATGCATCAGGCGCTCCTCGAGCGCCGCGCCAGCCCACAGCGCCAGCATCATCAGGACCACGATCGACACGAGCCCGCCGACCAGGTCCGCCAGGTTCAGACGATACTTGCCGATCGGCAGTGTGATTCCCTCGAAGTAGCGGATGACATCCGGCAGCACGCCGACGATGTGCAGGGCCACGCCGAGCCACACGACCAGCGCGAAAATCTTTTCGAAGGTCTGCAGCGCCTCCCCCAGCGGGCCGTGGCGCGCGAACACCCGGCGCAGCAGGTAGAAGAAGGTACGGATGACGGTGAACGAGGACGCCAGCGGCACCGCGATGTCGAGCAGGTGCACGCTCTGGTAGTGCGCCATGACGGCGCGCGTGGTTACCAGCAGGCCCAGGATCAGCAGCGGCGGCAGCACGCGGCTGAAGCTGGCCATGCCCAGGCCGATCAGGCCCTGGTGCTGGTCCTGGTGGCTCTGCAGCCAGGAACGGTGCATCAGCCGCGCCAGGCCCCAGCCGACCCCGATACACAGGACGATGGCAAGCGCCTGCCACAGGATGGCAGGCTGTCGGATATCGCCGAGCAGGTCGGCCAGCAGTTGCTGGAGCGGCATGTGTCGGCGTTATTCCTCGGGCTGGTCGACTTCCGACTCGTCAGCCGGGGCTGGCTTGGCTTTTGCCTTGCGCTCGAGCACGGCCGCGAAGAAACCGTCGGTCTGGTGCTTGTGCGGCAGCATCTTGAGGTACTGGTCCATTTCGAGCGGAATCTTCTGCTCGGCCAGCACCTTGCTCATCGGCACCAGTTCAAATTCCGGATGGGTAGCCAGGAACCCTTCGACGATCACGTCGTTTTCTTCGTTCAGCAGGCTGCAGGTGGCGTACACCAGGCGGCCGCCGTTCTTGACCAGGCGCGCGGCGCCGTCCAGGATCGAGGCCTGCTTTTCCTGCATCTCGGCCACCGCTTCCGGGCGCTGGCGCCACTTGACGTCCGGGTTGCGGCGCAGGGTGCCCAGGCCGGAGCAAGGCGCGTCGACCAGCACGCGGTCGATCTTGCCGGCCAGGCGCTTGATCTTGGCGTCGCGCTCGTGCGCGATCAGCTGCGGGTGCACGTTCGACAGCCCGCTACGCGCCATGCGCGGCTTCAGCTTGGCCAGCCGCTTCTCGGAGACGTCGAAGGCGTACAGGCGGCCGGTATTGCGCATGGTCGCGCCCAGGGCCAGGGTCTTGCCGCCGGCGCCGGCGCAGAAGTCCACCACCATCTCGCCGCGGCGCGCGCCGACGATCTGGGCCAGCACCTGGCTGCCCTCGTCCTGCACCTCGATCGCGCCTTCCTTGAACAGCGGCAGGTTCTGCAGCGCCGGCTTCTTCAGGACGCGCAGGCCCAGCGGCGCATACGGCATCGGCTCGGCGGCGATCGGCGCCTTGGCCAGTTCGGCGATGACCTCGTCGCGGTTGGCCTTGATGGAATTGACGCGCAGGTCGAGCGGGGCAGGCGTATTCAGCACGGCGGCCAGCTCCAGCGCCTCGGCTTCGCCGAACTGCGCCACCAGCTTGTCGTACAGCCAGGCCGGCAGGTTGGCCTGCATCTGCGGCGGCAGCAGCGAACGGTCGACTTCCTTCACGCGGGTGAGGAGATGGGTTTCGTCCTCGCTCAGGCCGCCCAGGGCGTCGATGCCGACGGTCTCGGCCAGGCCCAGCAAGGCCAGCTTGCGCATCGAAGGCGTGTTGCCGGCGCCGGCGAAGTCGGTATAGAAGGATTTGTTGCGCAGGACGGCATAGACCGCCTCGGCGATGACGCCGCGCTCGCGGCCGCCGAAACGTGGATGGTCCTTGAAGTAGCGCGACAGGGTGACGTCGGCGGGCGACATAAAGCGCAGGATCTCGCGCAATACTTCTTCGGTATTGCCGATGATCGCTGGAGGCAATCTCATGGTGTTCCTTACTCAGTTAAAACTGATCAAATGCTTGTGGTTTAGGCGGCCGCAGCGTCAAGGATGCGCACCTCGCCGTTTTCAATACTGAGCCTGTCTTCGACGAAGAGGCGCACCGCATACGGGTACAGCTTGTGTTCTTCGACCAGCAGACGGGCGGACAGCGTTTCCTCGGTGTCGCCAGGCAGCACCGGAACGCGCGCCTGGGCCACGATCGGACCGTGGTCCAGCTCGGCCGTCACGAAGTGAACGGTCGCGCCGTGTTCCTTGTCGCCGGCATCGATCGCCTGCTGGTGCGTGCCCAGGCCCGGGTACAGCGGCAGCAGCGATGGGTGGATGTTCAGCATGCGGCCGGCATAGTGCTCGACGAAAGGCGCCGTCAGGATGCGCATGAAGCCGGCGAGCACGACCAGGTCGGGGACGAAGCGGTCGATCGTCTCCTGCAGCGCCGCATCGAACTCGGCACGCGTGGCAAATTCCTTATTTGATACGACCGCGGTCGGGATGCCGCGCGCCTGCGCATAGTGCAGGCCCTTGGCTTCCGGCTTGTTGCTGACGACGGCGGCGATCCGGGCCGGCCAGGCTTCGTTTTCCATGGCGCGCACGATCGCTTCCATGTTGCTGCCACGGCCAGAAATCAGGATGACGATATTTTTCATAGCGCGCATTGTACCGTATCGCCGGCGGGCAACCGCAGCGGGCGATGGCGGCTCAGCGCTGAAGCGGCCGCCTATGTCGGGATGGCGAACGAGTAGAATACCCGGAACGGGACCTTCTTTTCGGCCCAGAATTCGGCCGCGTCGCGGAAGACGTCGAGCAGGTTTTCGCGCGCTTCCTTGTCAAATTTTTGCGCACTGGGCAATTGCTCGAGAACGACGAGGAAGCCCGGCTGCGGGCCGGCCTCGGCAACGGTCTCGGTCAGGCATTTGCGCAGCGCGTCAAAATTCTTGCTGCAAGGCTTGGGGAAATAAAAGTTCTCGCCGATGCGGGCGCACACCTGCTGCTTGGTCAAGGTATTGGCACAATGTGCATACAGGAAATGCTGACCCAGGCGCGCAGCCTCCTGCTGCAGCTCGGCGACGCGGAAGGCGCGGATCGACTGCACAAGATTGGGCGGCACTCTCATCAACAAATTCATTTTTTCCTCAAGCTGACCAGGTCGGTGTGATGTGGCCATGTCTGCGCCACGTGCGCGACGCTTGGCATGCGCCGCATTCATCTCTCCCGCTGTTGTTTCCATACGCCAATAAAAAGACCCTTAGTGTGTAAGGGTAACGTTTTGTGGTATGGGAAGCAACCCAAATGTGATTACAGGAATTGCATTTGTAAGAATTGGTATGCACTCATCTGTATAAACAAGGCCCTCGGCAACAGCCCCGCCATTCTTGCGCGAGCCGGAAAATGCTTGCGTTGCTGTTACATTTTGTTGCCACGTGGATTGGGATGAGGCTGGCCGATCGGATTACCATAGGAGGCATGAAAGTCCGGTCGGTTCCCTGCTCCCCCACCAGACTCGTCGATTGCCCACTACGAGGTAGAACATGAATACTCAAGCCAAACTGATCATTGCTGCAATGGGTCTTGCCACGCTGCCGCTGGCCCAGGCCCAGGACTTCGAAGACTTCGGCCGCGTGGTGCGCGTCCAGCCGCGCCTGGAAGAAATCCGGATCCCGCGCCAGGAATGCCGTACCGAATACGTGCAGGTGCCGGTCCAGCAGCAACGCGGCGTCGGCGGCGGCATCGTCGGCGGCGTCGTCGGCGGCCTGCTCGGCAACCAGGTCGGCAGCGGCAGCGGCCGTGTCGCCGCCACGGCCGCCGGCGCCATTGCCGGCGCCATGATCGGCGACCGTTCGGAAAACGCCAACCGCGGCGGGCCTGCCGTGCAGGAACAGGCCGTGCGCCAGTGCCGCACCGTCGACACGATCGAATCGCGCACCAACGGCTACGACGTCACCTACGAGTTCCGCGGCCAGACCTACAACACGGTGATGAACCGCGACCCGGGCAACCGCGTGCGCCTGCGCGTCTCGGTCCAGCCGATCGATTACTGATTCCCGCGCCGGCCTTGCGCCGGCAACCCGCAGCGCTTGCCGAAGGCGTGCTTGCGCTGCGGGAACCCCTCCCCCGATAATAGGGCGATTCAACCAGGTTGCCCTATGCTCATCAAACGCAAATCCATCGAACAGGCCGAATCCTCGCGCCGTCCCGCGCGCAAGCCCAAGTTCGCCCCCGTCACCCTGTCAGAACAGGACGGCGTCCGCTATCTCCATTTCGGCACCGAATGGGTGCAGGGCGCGATGCGCATCCGCAAGCCGGACTGGCCGGAACTGGAATACGCGCAGCAGATGATGGCCTGGATGCTGTTCATCGACGCGCCGCGCGCCATCGCCCAACTGGGCCTGGGTGCCGCTACCTTGACCAAGTTCTGCTACCGCCAGTTCCCTGAGGCGAGCGTGACCGCCGTCGAGCTCAATGCCTCGGTGATCGGCATCTGCGCCTCCATGTTCAAGCTGCCGCCCAATGACGAGCGCCTGAACGTGGTGGAGATGGACGCGATGGATTTCGTGCTCGACCCGGCCAATCACGGCGCCTTCGACGTGCTGCAGTGCGACCTGTACGACGCCACCGCGCGCGGGCCGGTGCTGGACACGCCGGAGTTCTACCAGGCCTGCAACGACTGCCTGCTTGATGGCGGCATCATGACCGTCAACCTGTTCGGCGACCACCCGAGCTTTGCCAAGAACCTGAAGGCGATGAAGTTCGCCTTCGAGCACGTGATCTGCCTGCCGGAAGTCCACGACGGCAATGTGGTGGCGCTGTGCTTCAGGAACCGTCCGCAGCTGGACAAGGAAGCGCTCACTCACCGTGCAGCCCAGATCACAGCAGCCACCAAGCTGCCGGCGAAGTCCTGGGTCAAGGGCATCCTCGCCGCCTGAACCACCCCACCATCGGGAGCCGAACGTGAATACGCCTGCCATCCCCGCTTCTTCCAGGACGCCACGCCTGCGGTCGCTCGATCTGCAGTCCATCTTCTCCTGGCTGCTGGCGGACGGGATCGTCACCAAGGAGAACGTGAAGGCGCTGTTCGCGCAGGCACAGGGCATCCTGAAGAACGCGGCCGGATCCATGCATCCGCTCACGGCCGTGGCCCAGTGCAAGCTCGTCTCGAACCTGCCCCCGCACCGGCTGCTGACCCTCGACGCGCTGACCGAATGGTGCGCCAGCAAGGTCGGCCTGCCCTTCATCCGCATCGATCCGCTGAAGATCGATTTCACCAAGGTGGCGGACGTGATGTCGGCCAGCTACGCGGCGCGCTTCAATATCCTGCCGGTGGACATGAGCGCGTCGACCCTGGTGGTGGCGACGGCCGACCCGGCCAATGTGGAATGGGAAGCGGAAATCGCCAAGGTGTCGCGCCGCAGGATCGAGCTGGTGCTGGCCAATCCGCTCGATATCGCGCAGTACATCTCGCAGTTTTTCAGCCTGGCCAAATCGATCCGCGACGCCAACCGCCATAACGGGCAAGACCTGGCGATGCGCAGCAATTTCGAGCAGCTGGTCGAGCTGGGCAAATCGAACAAGCAGTTCGATGCCAACGACCAGCACATCGTCAACATCGTCGACTGGCTGTGGAGCTATGCCTTCGAGCAGCGCGCGTCCGATATTCACCTGGAGCCGAAGCGCGAATTCGCGACCATCCGCTTCCGCATCGACGGCGTGCTGCACCAGGTGTACCAGGTGCCGGCCGTGGTGATGATTGCGATGACGGCGCGCATCAAGCTGCTCGGGCGGATGGACGTGATCGAGAAGCGGCGCCCCCAGGATGGGCGGATCAAGACGCGCACCGCCGGGGGCCAGGAAGTCGAATTGCGCTTGTCGACGCTGCCGACGGCGTTCGGCGAAAAGCTGGTAATGCGTATCTTCGATCCGGAAGTGGTCGTCAAAACGCTGCCGGAGCTGGGCTTTCCGCCGGACGACGCGGCGCGCTGGGATGCGCTGACCAACCGGCCGCACGGGATCATCCTGGTGACCGGGCCGACCGGCTCGGGCAAGACGACCACCCTGTATACGACGCTGAAGGCGCTGGCCACCAGCGAGGTGAACGTGTGCACGGTCGAGGATCCGATCGAGATGGTGGAGTCGTCGTTCAACCAGATGCAGGTGCAGCCGGGGATCGATCTGTCGTTTGCCGATGGCGTGCGGGCGCTGATGCGGCAGGACCCGGACATCATCATGGTGGGCGAGATCCGCGACCTGCAGACGGCCGAGATGGCGATCCAGGCGGCGCTGACGGGACACCTGGTGTTCTCCACCCTGCATACGAACGATGCGCCGGCCGCGGTGGTGCGCCTGCTTGAACTCGGCGTGCCCGACTATCTGCTGGAAGCAACCCTGATCGGCGTAATGGCGCAACGACTGGTGCGCACGCTCTGTGCGGACTGCAAGGCGCCCGGCGGCGAGCTCAGTGACGAGGTGTGGCAGGGCATCGGGGGGGCGTGGAAGATTCCCAAGCCCGGCGTGGTGTATCGGCCGATCGGATGTCCGGAATGCCGGCAGACGGGGTATCGGGGACGCACCGGCATCTATGAACTCCTGACCGTGAGCGAAGGGTTTGCGCGCGTGGTGCGCGAATCGGGCGAGATCCAGAAGCTGCGCCAGCAGAGCGTGGCGGACGGCATGAAGCCGCTGCGCATCGCGGGAGCCATGAAGGTGGTCGAAGGCGTGACCACCGCCGACGAGGTGCTGAAGGTGACTGCCGCGCTGGTGTGATGCGCTCTTGTTCAGGTAGCACTAGCGCAAACCGGAATGCCCGGCTATAATGCTGCCTCTTCGGGTCGTTAGCTCAGTTGGTAGAGCAGCGGACTTTTAATCCGTTGGTCGCTGGTTCGAGCCCAGCACGGCCTACCAGAATTAGTTGTAGCAAAGAAGGCGTTACGAGTGATCGTGACGCCTTCTTTGTTTTTTGCGCTCCCCCTTGCGAGGCAGCGCGCAATCGAACTCGCCGGCACTGCGGATAGCGTTAAGATATTTACAGCTCATTCGACAGCGTGTACCGTGAAATTCGTCCAGAACGTCTTCCTCCTCGGCTACATGCTGATCGTCGCCCTGTTCTTCGTGTGCGGCGTGGGCCTGATCATTCTGGCGGGCGTGGAAACCTGGCAAGCGCTCGATCCTCGCGACAATTTCAAGGTGCGGGAACGTTTCGAACTCATCCTGGAATGCGTCGGCCTGCTGACCATCGCCGTCGCCTCCCTGGAACTGGGCCAGACCGTGCTCGAGAAAGAAGTGCAGCGCTCGGTCAACATCAGCGCCCCGACCCGGGTGCGCCGCTTCCTGTCGCGCTTCCTGATCGTGGTCGTGGTGTCGCTGTCGATCGAATGCCTGATCGGCGTGTTCCAGTTCATGCACGGCCGCCCGGAATACCTGCCGCATGCGGCCTCCATCGGTGTCGCCGCCGCCGCGATCCTCGCTACCTGGGGCATGTTCGTCCGCATGAATGTCGAGGCCGAAAAACTCGAGCCGCACTCGATGAACGACGTCATGGCCGAGGACAGGGAAGTCGAGCGCTGAGCGACCCGCCCGGCGCCGCACCAACAAATTGACACGAAGCACTTGGATATTCGCGCAAACGCCGCTATAATCTTGGCTTCTTCGGGTCGTTAGCTCAGTTGGTAGAGCAGCGGACTTTTAATCCGTTGGTCGCTGGTTCGAGCCCAGCACGGCCTACCACGAATTTGCAGTATCAAATGAAGGCGTTACGAGTGATCGTGACGCCTTTTTTGCATCTGCGGCAGTCCCCTCTTCTACCTACTGTGCCGTACTTGTGACGCGCAGCAGTCCGTCTACTACCGCCGCGTGACGCGCCATGTGCGCCGGCGCCAAGTGCGCGTACCGTCGCACCATCGCGGCCGATTTCCAGCCGCCCATCTCCTGCAGGTCGTACAACGGTGTGCCGTTCTGGATTAGCCAGCTGGCCCAAGTGTGCCGCAGGTCGTGCCAACGGAAGTCGGCAATTCCTGCGCGCTTCAGGGCATTGCGCCAGGCTTTCGTGTTCACGTACCTCACCGGTTTGCCTTCATACGTGAAGACGCGCTCTGGATGCTTTCCACGCTGGCGCTCCAAGACCTCCAGTGCCAAGTCACATAACGAAATGTGGATGTCCTCACCACCTTTTGCCTCGTCAGCCGCAACCCAGGCCGTGCGCCGCTTGAGATGAACCTGCGTCCAACATAGGCCTGTTACGTTGCTCTGCCTTAGACCGGTCGCGAGCGCGAAAAGCGTCATCTCACGTTGATGCTCCGGCAATGCCTCCAGTAGCGCCCTCGCCTGCTCGGGTGCAATCCAACGAACGCGGCGCTTGGGCTCTGGGTACATCTTCACTTTCGGCACCCGGTCGATCCATTCCCATTCCAGGCACGCCTTTCGCAAGATCGAACGGATCAGAGCCAGGTAACGGTTGGCGGTCGCGTTGCTCGCCTCGCGTTTCTTGTGCAGACCGATTGCCGCGACCTCGTCGCGCGTGATTTCGCTCAGCACCCGGTTCCGTAAAAACTTCATAAGCCAGTCGAGCTTGAGCAAATCTTCGTGATGAGTGCGTTTGTACGAAGTTTCCTGCATCCACTTGCGCACTGCTTCGTTCCAAGTACGCTTCGGCTGCTCTCTGAACCGCCCCGGGTTTTGTAGAGGCTCCATTGTTTGAGAAAATGGAGCTATGAAGAAGCAACCCAAGTATTCCCCTGAAGTCATCGAGCGCGCTGTGCGCATGGTCAGCGAAGCGGCCAGCGAGTACGAATCGCAATGGGCAGCCATCACGTCGATCGCGGCCAAGATCGGCTGTACGCCTGAAACGTTGCGTCGCTGGGTCCGTCAACAGGAACGTGACGCTGGCCAGCGCCCAGGTCCAACCACGGCCGAAGAGGAGCGCATCGAGGCGCTGGAGCGAGAGGTGCGCGAGCTGCGCAAGGCGAACGAGATTCTGCGTCTGGCGAGTGCGTTTTTCGCCCAGGCGGAGCTCGACCGCCGCTTCAAGCCGTGAGGAAGTTCATCGACCAGTACCGTCATGCCTACGGCGTCGAGCCGATCTGTCGGGTGATGCAGGTCGCGCCGTCGGGCTACTGGCGTTATGCCGCGCAGCAGCGAAACCCTGAGTTGCGTTGCGCACGTGCACAGCGCGACGACGTGCTGAGCGTCGACATCGAACGAGTCTGGCAGGCGAACCTGCAGGTCTATGGAGCTGACAAGGTCTGGCGCCAGCTGCGGCGTGAGGGAACCGAGGTAGCCCGCTGCACGGTAGAACGCTTGATGCGCAAGGCCGGGCTGCGCGGGGTTATGCGCGGCAAGGTCGTACGCACCACGGTTCCCGATGCGAAGACGCCGTGCCCGCTCGACAGGGTCCATCGCCAATTCAAGGCACAGCGACCAAACCAGCTGTGGGTCAGCGACTTCACGTACGTCTCGACTTGGCAGGGCTTCGTCTACGTCGCCTTCGTCATCGATGTTTTTGCCCGGCGCATCGTCGGCTGGCGCGTCAGCAGCTCGATGCGAACCGACTTCGTGCTCGACGCGCTGGAACAGGCGCTGTATGCGCGGCAGCCGGAGCGAAACGAGCTGGTCCATCATAGGGACCGCAGGTCTCAATATGTATCGATAAAGTACAGCGAGCGCCTGGCGGAAGCAGGCATTGAGCCCTCTGTGGGCAGCAAAGGGGGCAGTTATGATAACGCCCTGGCCGAGACCATTAACGGGCTCTACAAGGCTGAGCTGATCCACCGCCGCGCTCCCTGGAAGACGCGTGAGGCCGTCGAACTGGCGACCCTGGAGTGGGTTTCCTGGTCCAACCATCACCGTTTGCTGGAGCCGCTCGGCTATATACCGCCGGCGGAAGCTGAGGCAAACTATTACAAGCAACTGAGCAGTCAGGTTATTCCGGCCTGACTCACACTAACCGGCCTCCACGAAAGCCGGGGCGATTCATTCGTGCGTCGAAAATATGCGCTACGTTAGCATCGACGACGGCATGATCTGCTTAAAGCGTTTAGTCGAGTGAGGTTTTAACGTCGTTGCTGACCGCATAGTTCCCCGCAGGCATAAGCTCGACTTCCCAACCTACATCGAACCACGTGTCGTCTAGCTACCTACAAGTTGCGTTTGCTCAAGTTTCACCGCTGCATATCCTTGAATAATCAAAAGGTTTTCATTGCAGCAGGTAGCAACTCTCGCAACCGTAGATGGTCTTTATGGCAGATACCGCGTTCAGCGTCCCTGAAATAGAACTTGTACCTCGCGCCAGCGTCCCTGCAGCCGAGTACGCCGAATACAAGGCGATGCGACACAAGTTCCCAACCACGGCCTTGGGAGAGCTCGACCTGGCGATACGGGCGAGCATGGTGGTCACGTTGGACAACCTCCCTTTTCCGATCAAGTTCCGCAACCAGGGCGCGCTGGAAGAGTGGCAGCGCCTGTTCACTGCTCATGACCGGAGCCGGCGTGTTTGGGACGACTGGGCCGGCGCGCGCGCCACTTGCCTCGACTGCATCAATGAACTTTGCTGGCAGGTGGACAAGCACCTTGAGCGGCATTCGCGCTACCAGCGCCCGCCTGGCTGGGCTGACTCCACGCTCGCCATCGTCGCCAGGTGGGCTGCCAATATTCATTTCGAACGAAAACACGGCGCACTGATCGAGACCACGCCGGCGCTAGACGCGCTTCTCATGCAGTCCGATATCGACGACACGCTGCCGATGCAGCTGTTCTCGCCGCCGTTCGATGCGCAGTATCTTCAGCTGAACCGGACTACGGCGGAGCATTTCAGGACGCTTGAAGACCGTGCCAAAGGCCGCTGGATCGAGGGCATTTTCTGTTTCATGAGCAGGCCAGGCCCGTCCGACAATCGCAAAGAATTCATCACTGTGATTGAACTGATGGTCGTCTACGCCTCGAACGACAGGGGAATCAGTACGCGACTGCTGCGCGGCCCGTTGCTCTCGCTGGACGAGACCGTTATGGAATGGGCCGAGGGGATCCTGACGCCAGAAAACGGCCAGCGCACGACCGACGACGATGTGCTGATAAAGCTGATCAACAACATGGTGAAGGTGTTCCTGTACCTCGGCCTGAAGGACGCTCGCAAGGAGGTGAACGCGGAACACAGCGCCGCACTGAAGCGGTTGGCGGGCGTGGGGCCGAAAAAGCAGGCCAAACTGCAGCGCCGCATGGATTCCCTGTATGACCGCATCACGGTCGGCCCTGCGAGCGCGCCTGTAATCCTACCGGCGCCCGGCGCGGCCGGCATCAGGGCGCCGCACTGGCGGCGCGGCCATTTCCGAGCCCAGCCGTGCGGCCCCGCGCGCAGTTCGCGCAAGCTGATCTTCGTCGCTCCGATCCTCATACATGCCGACCAGCTAGGCGGCCAGGCGCCGCCACCGAAAGCATACGAGCTCACAACAGGCCGGACCGGGCATTGAAGTGGCAGCGACCGGCAACGAAGCAGCGCATTCACCCTGCCGGGTTCCCGGCAGAAACAAACGACCATTAGCCGAGCGTTCCAGGACCCCGCATGAGCACCCTAAGTCATTCCCTTCACGAGCTGATGCATGACAGGCAGCACCACCGCATCCTGCGCCTGTTGTTCCCCAAGGATGATGCGCCAAGGGCGCAATTCCTGGTCAACAGGATCAACGCGACCGAGTGCCTGTCCAGGGACTTCGAGTTCATGGTCGAACTGCTGTCCGACGACGCCGACGTCGCCCTTAAGGAGATGCAGGGCAAGCTGCTCAACATCGAGCTGGTGCGCAAGGATGGCAGCCTGCGCTACTTTTCCGGCTACGTGTTCAGCTTCCGCCGCCGCCATTCCGATGGCGGCATCACCTTCTACGAGGCCAAGCTTGGCCCCTGGCTGAAATATCTCAGCCTGCGCAAGGACAGCTACCTGTTCCATGGGAAGAGCTTGCGCGAGCAGACGGAGGACATCTTCCGTGACTATGGTACGCATGCCCAATGGGATTGGCACGTCAGGGCAGACGACCCGGTCATGACCGATGCCTGCCAGTTCAACGAGACGGACTACAACTACTTGAGCCGGCGCTGGGAAGCCGCAGGCTGGCATTACTGGTACGAACACGATGCGAGCGGCCATAAGCTCATCGTCGGCAGTGATTCGACCTATGCTCCCGCCATCGACGGCGGCGCGGAAGTGCGCTTTCACGGAGAAGGCGGCACGCTGGAAGAAGATGCCATTGATCGCTGGTCGCCGGTGCGCCAAGCTATCCCCTCCAGCGTTGCCCTGAACGGCTTCAATTTCAAGGATCCGATTCCGGCCAGCGTCAGCGTTCCGTCATTGAACATCCAGGAAAATCTACCGGAGCTTGAGTCGTACGAGTACACGGGTGCCTACGGCTTCCGGAATTTCAGAGACGGCGATGCGCAAAGCCGCATCCGCATGGAAGAATTCGAAGCCGCTGCCAAGTACGTCGAGGCACAAGGTAATGACCGCTACCTGATGCCGGGCCGCTGGTTCCATTTGGTAGAGCACTTCAATCACAATATCTTTGCGGCTAAGCGCGACGCCAGCAAGGATGAATTCCTGATCCTGTCGGTTCGCCACACCGCCACCAACAACTACCTGCAAGATGCGGATGAAAAAGTCCTCTATCGCAACTGGTTGATCTGCACGCGCAAGAGTGTGCCCTGGCGACCGGGCCGGAACTTCAACAGCACGGGCACCAGGATTCACGCTCCGCAAACCGCCATCGTCGTCGGTCCATCCGGCCACGACTCGATTCATACCGACGAGTACGGTCGGGTGCGGGTGCAATTCCATTGGGACCGAGAGGGTAACAACGATGAACGCAGCTCTGCCTGGATACGGGTATCCAGTTCCTGGGCGGGAGCCGAGCTTGGCGCCGCCGCGATTCCACGAGTAGGAACGGAAGTGATTGTCCAATGGCTAGAAGGCTGCCCGGACCATCCAATCATCACAGGATCCGTGTTCAACAAGCGCAACATGCCCCCATGGCGCGTACCGGCGCAGCGGGCACTGACGGGATTGCGCAGCCGCGAGCTCGCGCCCGGCAATTCCTCAGCCGGACGTAGCAACCACCTGATCCTTGACGATACGAACGGGCAGATCCAGGCGCAGCTCAAGAGCGACCATCAGCACAGCCAACTCTCCCTCGGCCACATCACGCGGATCGAAGACAACGCGGGCCGCAAGGAGTCGCGCGGCGAAGGGTGGGAGCTGCGCACGGACGGGCATGGGGTCGCGCGCGCGGCGGAAGGCATGCTGATCACCACCGAACGGCGCACCGGGGCACAGTCCTCCATCAAGGACATGGGCGAAACCACGCAACGCTTGAAGGCGGCGCATAAGCTCCACGACGCCAACGCTACGGCTGCGCTACAGGGACAGGCCCAGGAGAGCGGCCAGCAGCACGACGTGGCCGATGCGCTCAAGGCGCAAAACGACGCCGTCCGCGGCGCCGGCGATAGATTCCCCGAACTCGCAGAGCCCCATCTCGTGCTGGCCAGCCCGGCCGGAATCGAAACCACCAGTGCACAGTCAACCCATATCGCCAGCAGCCAGCACACGGCCTTGACGACGGGCCGCAGCCTGTCGATCGCGACCGGCGAGAGCGTGTTTGCCAGCATCCGGGAAACGTTGCGGCTGTTCGTGCACAAGGCCGGCATGAAACTGGTTGCCGCCGCTGGCAAAGTCACGGTGCAGGCCCAGAGCGACGATATCGAGATTATCGCCAACAAGGTGCTTAGCCTGATCAGCCAGTCCGATTGGATCGACCTGAAGGGCAAGAAGGGCATCCGCTTGCACGGCGGCGAGAGCATGGTGGAAATCAGCGACCTGGTGCAGGTGTTCACGTCCAGGCCGGTGCTGTTTCATGGGAACCTCGAAACCCTGGGGCCGCAGAATCGACCCCAATCCGCTGCTCCACAACAGCCGCGTATCGAACCGACTCCCGAACAACTGTACTTTCAGCTGCAGAGCCATGGGCTGGACGGCGGCGAACTCGCCAACGTCCCATACAGCCTGTATCAAGGCGAAACCAAAATCGAGGACGGCGTGACCGACGAGTCCGGCGGCGTGACGGTGCCGCACAAGCCGGGCACCGCGAACTACAGCGTACAGCTCGCGACCGGGGACCGCCTCGCGCTGAACGTCGTCCCGCAATTCGCCCACCGCGACGATCCCCTGCATCGAGAACAGACGGCCACGAATAGTGGACTTCGGGGCCTTGAAGCCACCATCGAGAAGCTATCACGCGCGAAAAACAGCACAGCGACCCGCAGGAAATGAGAGGACGCCTATGTCAAATGATATGAAGCATGCCGAGAAATTCCACATCGATGAGGTCACCCGAACCGCAAAGGGGACCGTGCAGTGGTTTCTGGACAAGCGGAACAAACCGGATGACCACCCGATCACGCATAACAACCGGCTCAAGTTGTTTATTTGCGGCGAAGAAGGATTCGCCAGCATCGCTGCGGACATCGAGAATGCCAAGGAAAGCATCGATCTTTGCTGCTGGGGCTTCGACCCGGGCATGGAACTGATCCGCGCCGATAGCTTGTGGCCGCGCGGCGTAACGTTTGGAGATTTGCTGATTGCCGCTGGCGAGCGCGGCGTGCGCGTCAGGCTGTTGGTCTGGCTGCATCCGAGGCTTGCTACGGCGGGCAGCTTTTATGGCACCGACTTTGTCAATCCGAAGAACCTTCCTGGCTGGACCCACGACACGTTTTCCTTCGGCCTCACCCTCAAGGAAACCGCAGTCAGCGAGATCAATGCACATCGCACACTTGCCCGGCATCGCGAGCCCTACTTGAAGAAGGCTGGCGGGCGTACCGACGGTATCGCGCGGAAAGACCAGATTGCGATTGCAGACAAGGCGCGCAGGGAATACTGCTGCAACTGGTTTCGTACCGCCCGCGGCTTGAATGGACGTTTCAAGAATATCTCGGTCATGTACCGCGAGGCCAACCCGGAAGCCATCAAGCGTAACCTTGCATCGGAAACCAACCGTATCGACAACTCGGAATCGCTCGCTTTTACCCAGGTGGGCTCGCATCACCAGAAGACGATACTGATCGATTACGCGCACGAGGATGGTGCGAATGCGGTCGGCTATGTCATGGGTCTTAATTCCGTAACCGACTATTGGGACACGACGGATCACAAGATCGAGGACGGCCGCCGTGAACTGGGCGACGATCGTGAAGAAGATGAAGCCGTTCAGACACTGAAGGAGGACGATAAGGAGGATGCCGGCTTCCGTACCTACAAACCGTACCGCGATTATGCATGCCGGTTCGAGGGCGGCGGCGCGCTCATCGCCGTCAACAGGAATTTCGAATCGGCGTGGGCCCGTGCCGCCGTCCCTGCCGATCACCCGGCCCGTAAATTCATCCCTAGCGAAATCAACGGGAAAGCAGTGCCATCGAAATTACTGCGTCCCGCCAGGAAGAACGACGCCAGCGTCCAGATCGTCCGCACGGAACCGGAAGAAAGCGACAAGACCATCAAGGAATTGTATTTCCAGGCAACCGACATCGCCTCCGCTGTCGGCGGCTACATCTACATCGAGAACCAGTATTTGCAGTACGAAGAATGGGCCCAGCGGCTCGTCAAGCAATGCAAGGCCAAGGCGGCGCTATGGCGTAACGCCGCTGCCAAGTCAGGCAAGTCGATGGAAGACATGCCGGTCCTGCATGTGTTCGTCGTGGCGCCAGTGGCGGAACGCAAGCAGATGGTGCCACGCACCTACGACACGTTGGCGACCATGGGACAGCACGGGGGCATGAAAGGCCAGGAGGAGCTGATCGCCGAGAAAACTGCGAAGGGATCGAAGGAGGACGTCGTCGTACATGCCACCTCGATCAAGAAGCCGACCGTGAAGCAACTCGAAGCTGACGGCCTGCGGGTGGTAGCGTCGATGTTGCAAGTGAGCGGCCATTGCCGCGACCTCAAGGGAAAGGTCCGGATGCGTTACCGGGAGATCTATATCCATTCAAAGCTGCTCCTGATTAACGACAGCTTCTTTTCCCTGGGCAGCGCCAATCTTAACCAGCGCAGCATGTCCAGCGACAGCGAATTGAATTTTGGGACTAATGACCGGACTTGGGCACGGTATCTACGCCAGAACATCTGGTTCAAGCTGAGTGGGGATGAGTTCGATGGTGGTCAGGTGCAACAACACGAGTTGAAATTAGTTTTCGAAAAGTGGAAAACGCGACAATCGGACAACCGCGAACAAAAGCAAAAAGGCGAGCGCATGCGAGGGTTCTTGCTCCCCATTGAAGACAACCGCAAATCAACCATTCGGCTGGGCTGATATGAAAGCCACGACCCTATTCCACTCTCCAGTAATCCGCGCCTTGTCCGCGGCACTGGTTTTTTTCCTCCTACTCTCGGCTTGCAAAATGACAAACGAACTGCCTCGTAACGAAAAACTACCCCTGTTCAATCCACACCGGCCCGACTTCACTTGCCAGATCGAAGCAACAAAGGTGCCGCCCATTGATGCGGAAGCGGACAAATGGTTCAACGAGGCGCTTGCTCTGGAAGCCCCCGAAATCTACGAAGACGACCGCGACTACAAAAAGATCTTGCAACTGACGCGGCAGGCGGCGCAGCGGCGGCATTGGAAAGCCATGCTCAACCTCGCAAGTCTGTATCTGGAAGGGCGCGACCCCGAGCATGGCCATGAGGATGCGATCCGGATCGTCGAGGAAGCGATGAAGCTCGGGATACCGGCCGCCTATGACCGTATGGGCACCTATCACATGGAGGGAATCGTTCCCGGAGATGCAACTACGGCGTATGCGTTTTGGCAGAAGGCTGCGGACATGGGAAGTCCGCAAGCGATGGCCTTCCTTGGTGAAAAGCTGAAGGCCACTTGGGATAACCCGCGTGAGAGCTTCTGGGCGAATGTGCCGGTAGCGACCAAAATGCTGGAATGCGCTTTTGGACAAGGGAATGGCGAAGCAGCGTTCTATCTGCATTATTTATATAAGCGTAAGGGAAACACAAGAGAAGACAAAGCACGTGCGCTGGCGATTCTGCACGAGGGCGTGAAACTTGGTTCCGTAAATTGCGCTGGCGCCTTGGTAGCTGATTTTGATGGCCGCGCCGACCACGAAGACCAGCTGGCGCCTTTCGTCGACAAGGCTAGAGTTGAGCGTTACCTGATGTTGGCCAACGCACTACGATTCAATCCTCTGCGCCGCTTCCCCAACCTCGACAAGGTGCTTCCCCTGCCGCCAGCCCCGCTTCCCCGCTGGGACGGCAAGCGCGAAACCCTGCTGAAGGCTGCCATGGCCGTTACGCCACCAAAGGCCGCGCCAAAGCCGAGCGCTGCATCGCAACGGAGTGGCCGGGAACACCTCGATTCCGCCTACAATTTCCGTGAGACCGACGACTTCACGAATGAACAGAACGCCCCGTTTGCCGCCTACTGGCGCCCGGCCGCCGACCACGAAGCGGAGCCGGTGCGAACGCACCTCGCCGGTATCCTGCCCCGGCTGTTCCTCCCGGGCGAAACCTTCAACAAGCTGCGCTATCCAGACGAAACCGGGCGTGGCGCGATTCCGAACGTCATGTGGCAGCGGCTGCTGACTGTCCGCCACAACCACGGCGCCGTCGAACTGCAGACCGTTGCCAGCCTAGCGCGCGAAGTGGCCCGGCCCGAGCCGCACCATGTCTGTGCGGCAGACGATGCATGCCCAGTCACGGGCACCTGGCAGCCCTGGCTTGCACTCGACCACCCATTGCGCCATGCGGTAAACCAAGTCTGGCGGCAAACGTGGCTCACGGCCGGCCAGCACTTCCCCGACCCGCAGCGCGACTGGCTGCTTCCGCTGGACCCGGACGAACTGGTCTGGCATCTGCTCGATTCCGAAACGCCCGACCTCTTACAAGACAAGGAGCCGGCATGAAACACGAAGGACGCGGTGTGATTCGACTTAATGACAAGACTGATCACGGAGGCCAGGTCATCTCCGTCTCGTCCGGAACCATCGTCATGGGAACGGAGGCAGCGCTCGCGGGCGACATGACGTTTTGTCCAAAGTGCAAGGGGAAATTCCCGATCAAGCCGGACGGAGCTGGGGCAAAGCACGAAGGTCGGCCCTATGCGTACCACAATGATGTGACAGCTTGTGGGGCCAAGTTGATTTCCTCGCTGTAGCCATTGAGCGCGCCGTCAACAGTAGAGCCGCATCGCCGCTCGTCTTCGCACCACGGGCAGCCTTGCCGTATTGCGTATGAAACCATGTGACGTACTTGTGACGTGACT
This sequence comes from Massilia sp., assembly GCF_046293535.1. Lineage (NCBI taxonomy): Bacteria > Pseudomonadati > Pseudomonadota > Betaproteobacteria > Burkholderiales > Oxalobacteraceae > Massilia > Massilia sp. The sequence goes on from NZ_JBKBOV010000008.1 coordinate 139,879, forward strand.
CCTGATAGGTTACCATTCCTCCCCTTTGGCATGACTGGTTATCGCAGCTGGCAAGCGTTGCAAGTCATTGATTAATAAAGAATGCTCATTTCGACCTGGCGACTTTTAATCCGTTGGTCGCTGGTTCGAGCCCAGCACGGCCTACCAAAGATTCAGCAGGGAAGGCGTCATGAGCAATCGTGACGCCTTTTTTGTTTTCCGTGTCCTGTCATGCCACAGACCATCGCCGCCCCCGTCCACGTCGAACTCGTCATCAAGAAGAGCCGTTTCATTGCCTGCGTCCAGCCGATGGCGGACCGGGCCGGCGCCCAGCAGGTCGTCGCCGGGCTGCGCGCCGAGCATCCCGGCGCCGCCCACGTGTGCTGGGCCCTGCTGGCCGGCGGCCAGTCGGCCGCGGTCGACGACGGCGAACCGAGCGGCACCGCGGGACGCCCCATGCTCGACGTGCTGCGCCACCAGGACCTGGAAGGCGTGCTGGCCACCGTGGTGCGCTACTTCGGCGGCGTCAAGCTGGGAGCGGGCGGGCTGGTGCGCGCCTACACCGACAGCGTGGCGCAAGCCCTGCTCCAGGCGCAGAAGGTGCCGATCATCAAGCTGCAGGCGCTGCGCTGCAGCGCACCCTACGCGCTCGAAGGCATGGTGCGGCGCGAACTCGACGCCGCCGGCGCCCGCCTGGACGCGGTGGCGCATGGCGACGAGGTGCTGTTCGATTTCAGCCTGCCCGCGCAGGATGCCGGCGCGCTGCGCACCCGGCTCGACAACGCCGGCCACGGCCGCATCGGCTGGCCGGAGCTCGATGAGTAAGGGTTAATACGTACTTCATTCCAGGCTGCTATACCTGTCATCACGACTCAAAAGCGGACTGGGCGCGCATCAAGCGCTATAGTGGCCGATCCTCCTCGCCACGCGCAGCGCATCTTGATCAAGAAAAGCCTTCTTCCCCTCGCCCTGGGCGGCTTCGGCATCGGCATGACCGAATTCGTCATCATGGGCATCCTGCCCGACATCGCCGGCGGCCTGCAGATCAGCATCCCGCAGGCCGGCTACCTCATCACGGCCTACGCCCTCGGCGTCGTGGTCGGCGCGCCGACCCTGGTGAGCCTGATGGCGCACCGTCCGCCGCGTACGGTGCTCATGTGGTTCATGGCGATGTTCACGCTGTTCAACGCGATGTCGGCTTTCGCGCCGAACTTCGAGGTGATGATGCTGTCGCGCTTCATGGCCGGCCTGCCGCACGGCGCCTTCTTCGGCGTCGGCGCCGTCGTCGCCAGCCGCCTGGCCGACGAAGGCAAGGTGGCCGCGGCGCTGGCGACCATGTTCACCGGCCTGACGCTGGCCAACGTGGTGGGAGTGCCGGCAGGCACCTGGCTCGGCCATAACATGAGCTGGCGCGCGGTGTTCCTGGTGGTGGCCGCGATCGGCCTGGTTACCGTGCTGGCCCTGCGCCGGCTGGTGCCCTGGATCGAGGCCAAGGGGCGCACCAGCTTGACACAGGACCTGCGCATTTTCCGCAGCCCGGCCCTGTGGCTGGCGCTGGCCATCACCTCGATCGGCACCGGCGGCTTCTTCGCCTTCTTCAGCTATATCGCGCCGCTGCTGACCGAAGTCAGCCGCTTCCAGCCGGCCAGCATTCCGCTGGTGATGACCGTGGTCGGCGTCGGCATGACGGTGGGCGTGAACCTCGGCGGCCGGCTGGCCGACCGGGTACCGCCGCTGCACGCCATCCTGATCCTGCTGGTCACCATGACCGCCCTGCTGCTGTGCAATGGCCTGTTCGCCAGCTCGCAGGCGGCCATGCTGGTGCTGGCCTTCGCCACCGGCGCCAATGCGCTGGCGCTGGGCCCGCCGATCCAGATGCTGCTGATCGAGCACTCGCGCGAAGCGGAAATGCTCGGTTCCTCGTTGGGCCAGTCAGGTTTTAATATCGGCAACGCCCTGGGCGCCTTCTTCGGCGGGATCCCGCTGACCCTGGGCTATTCCTACGCTTCGCCGCAATGGGTCGCGGCCGGGCTGGCCCTGTCGGGCGTCCTGCTGGCGCTCCTGATGCTGGCGCAGGGCCGTGGCCAGACGCGTCTGGCCGTGTCAGGCGGCTAGCGCCGCCAGCACCTCCTGCGACCACACGACGGTCGCGAATTCGCCATGCAGGCTGGCCAGGGCCGTGTCGTGCATCTGCTCGGCCGTATAGTGGCGGCCGTCCGGCCCCGTGCGCTCAAAGGTCGCGGTGGCGTCAGCCACGAAATACGTGTCGAAACCGAGATTCCCGGCCATGCGCGTCGTGGTCGAAACACAATGATCGGTCGTCAATCCCATGATCACCAGCACCCCGATGCCGGCCGCGCGCAGGCGCGCCTCCAGGTCGGTGCCGATGAAGGAACTGTTGACGCTCTTGACGATCACGGGTTCGCCGGGTTGCGGCTGCCCCTCCTGCTTGTGCAGGTAGCCTGGCGTCCCCGGGCGAAACAGGCCGGTCGGCGAGGCCGAACGGTGCTGGACGTGGAAGATCGGCCGCCCCGTATTCCGCCAGGCCGCCAGCAGCGCGGCGATCCGTTGTTCGGCATCCGGGTTGTTGCGCTGGCCCCAGCCGGGGTCGTTGAAGGCCTGCTGCACGTCGATGCTGATCAGGGCTGCGTTCAGGGGTAGTGCTTTCATGTGGTTTTTCAGGTGAGTGGATCGGAACCGTATGCTGCGCCGGCGCCTTGCAATGCCACAACCGAAATGGCGGATAATGGCCGGCTTGACATGAAGGATTTCGATGGCATGAAGCTGAGCCAACTGAAGATGCTGGTAGCCGTGGCCGAGCACGGCAGTTTCAGCGCCGCCGCCGCGGAGCTGGGCTGCACGCAATCGCGCATCAGCCATGCAATCGCCGAGCTCGAAGGCGAACTGGGTGTCAGCCTGCTGGCGCGAGGCCGCGCCGGCTCCCTGCCGACCGGGGCAGGACTGCGGGTACTGGACAAGGCGCGCCAGATGCTGCGCCTGGAAGACGGCCTGCGCGAGGCGGCGCTGGCGGATGGGGGCCTGTCCGGCACCGTGCGCATCGCCTGCTTTCGCAGCATCGGCACCCATTTGCTGCCCCATGTGGTGGAAGCGCTGGCGCTGCGCCATCCGCAATTGCGCGTCGAGATCGACGACAGCTGCGAGCAGCGCCTCGATGTGACGGCCGCGCTGCAGGACGGCCTGGCCGAGATCGGCATCGCCCAACTGCCGCTGGCCGGCACGCTGGCTTCCTTCCCTTACCTGCACGACGACTATGTGCTGGTGCTCCCGGCCGCACTGCCGCCGGCCAGCCATGCGCCCACCGGCTGGCCGGCGCTGGACGCCCTCCCTTTCATTGGCCTGGCCTGCAGCGGCGCGGCGGAAATCCTGGCGCGCTGCCGCGCGGCCGGGTTCGCGCCCGAGCCCGGGCGTACCCTGAGCAACGACACCAGCATCGCCGCCATGGTCGGCCGCGGCATGGGCTATTCGATCCTGCCGCGCCTGGCCTGCTTTCCGGAAGCGCCCGACGTACGCATCCAGCCATTGCCGATCCCGGCGCGGCGCCAGTTCGCTATCGCGGCGCTACCGGACGTGATGCGCCTGCCCCGGGTGCGCGCGGTGGTGCGTGCATTGCGCGAGCGCAGGCTGGCGGCTGTCACGCAGGCCGGCCGCGCCGGCATCATCGGTTGGGATTAGAGGGGAAGAGGAGTCAGACCAGGGTCGGGTCGCCCAGCGCCTGCGCGGTCTCGGCCGCTTCGCTGCGCAGCAGCTGCAGCATGGCCGCGTCCAGCGGGCCGGCTTCGTGGTCGTCCGCCGCGCCGCCCAGCGGCGAATCGACCAGCGCATAGCGGTTCGCCAGCAGCAGCGTATCGAGCAGGGTGTGCGGCGCCGGATCGAGCACGCCGTCGCGCAGTCCGCCGATAGCCTCGGCCACGCCGGCGGGAATCGCCAGCTTGCGCATGATCTCCAGGCTGGCCACATCCTCGACCAGCACGCCCCAGTTCTCGGTATCGTCCTCGAGCAGGCCGGGGAACTCGTCGGCGCGCGACAGCAGGTAGAAGCCGCCGACCTCGTGCACGATACCGGCGAACAGCGCGGTGTCGGGATCGACCCTGGTGACATGGCGCGCGACGGCCTGCGCCAGCGCCGCCACCTGGGCGCTGTGGGTCCACAACTGCTCGGCCTTGGCACGCAGCAGCGGGTCGGCGATACGGTGGCCGAACTGGCGCACCATCAGCGCCGCGACCAGGCCGCGCAGCCGGCGGTAGCCGATGCGCAGTACGGCGGCCCGCACATTGCTCACCTGGGCGCCGCCGGCCGGCCCATAGGCCGCGGTATTGGCCAGCGCCACGGTGCGCGCGGCCAGCTGCGGTTCGGACAGCACCAGGCGGATCGCCTCGTCCACATGGCAATCCGGATCGTCCAGGGCCAGTTGCAGGCGCAGCACGGCATTCACGCTGGTGGGAAAGGTGATGTCCCCGCGCGCGGCCTGGGCGGCGATATATCCGAAGGCTTCGAGTTTGTTCACAGGGGAATTATACCGTTGCTCCGGTCTGGAACCGCTCGGCAAGCGGTGTAGCCGAAAAGAAAAAGCCCGCACGGCCAACGTGCGGGCTTCCGGCTACTGCGAGGCGCTTACTTTACCTTGAGCGTGCTCTTGACGCTGGTGACGCCTTCGACGCCCTTGGCGACCTTCTCGGCGCGCTCGGCCTCGGCCTTCGAGTCGACGAAGCCGCTCAGCATGACCACGCCCTTCTCGGTCTCGACCTTCACGGCCAGCGCGCTGGTGTCCTTCTCGGCGGCCAGGCCGGCCTTGACCTTGGCGGTGATCGCCGCATCGGACATGTTGGACGCGGCGCGCGATCCGGCGCGCTCGGTCTTGTCGGTCGCGTTCGAGGCGGTGGCGCGGGTCTTGTCGCCGGCGTTCTCGGCGGCGCGCTCGGTCGTCGCGGCGGCGCCGGCAGTCAGTTCCTTGGTCTTGTCGGCAACGTTGCGGCCGGCTTCCTTGGTCTTGTCGACCGCGCCGGCGATGACGGCGCGGGTCTTTTCGCCGGCACGCTCGAGGGCCGTGTCCGGCTGGCCCTTGTTCTCGACCAGGCAGGCGGTCTTGTTGCCCTTCTCGTCGCACTTCTCGACGGCGGCCGACTTCACCGGATCCTTGGTGTCGGTCGAGGCGACCAGGCCGGCGCTACCGGCGGCGCCCGCGGTGGCGGCGGTGCTGCCGCTGCCGCCGGTGGTGCTGGCGCGGTCGTCGCGCTTGCCGTCGAGCTCGGCCAGAGCGGCGGTGCGCACCGACTTGGCGGTGTTCATGCAGCTATCCTTCTGGTTGCCTTTCATGGCATCGCACTTCTCTTCGGCCAGCTCGTACTCGGCGTCGGCCAGCTTGCGCTGCGCGGCATTCACCCGGGCCGGGGTGTTGTCGTATTTTTGCGCTGCAGCCAGCTCGGCCTTGGCGCGGGCGACGTCGGCCTGCTCTTCGCAGACGTCTTCCTTGGTCAGGGCATCGCACTTGTCCTTGGCGGCGTCGTGCTCTTTCTCGATCTTCTGCATGGCGGCGCGGTAGCCGGCGGCATCGGACTGGGCGAAAGCGGGAGCGGCGACGATGGTGGCGCCGGCAACGGAGGCCAGCAGGGTGGCGAGGAGTCGGTTCATGGTGTGTCCCTTGTGGTCGGTTGTTGTGATGACATCATTAGACGCCCCAAGCCCGACAACATCTGTGCGACAACGTACACTCGTCCGCTCAGCGCCCATTTGACGGCCCCGACTGTTGCTGCGGGGCCGCGAACCGGCTCGATTCATTCGGTCGCGAGCAGGCCTTCGCGCCAGAGCCCATCGACGTCGTCGAACGGCGCCTCGGCCTTGCCGAAGGCGGCGCCGTCGCTCGCCAGGCGCACCCAGGCCCGGGTGTCGTGGCCGCTGCGCGGCACCGCCACCTTGGCGCGCACCCCGGACAGCCAGCGGTACACCCGCGCGTACTCGTCCGGATTGCTGCGCTGGATCCAGGCCAGCGCGGCCAGGTCGGCGAAGCCCTCTTCGCGGCGGGTCTCGCGCATGGCCTTCGAGGCCGCCAGCAGCGAGGCGTCGAGGGCGCGCTCCTCGCCCACTTCGACGAAGCCGGCCGGCAATGCATGCCAGGCGCCCTGCACGTAGCGCCAGCAATGCGCGATCTCGTGGGCCGCCATGGCTTCGATCAGCACCGCTTGCTGCGCCTCGGGAATGCCGGCCAGGATCGTCTCGGCATCGGGATTGTTGCGCAAGGACATGACCAGCTTGCAGCGGCCCTTGTCGAAACCCATGGCCAGCGGCACGTCGCCGGGACGCGGCTGGGGCTGGACGGTGATGTCGAGGGGAAGCTTGAGTTGCTGGGAGTACGCCAGCACTGGCTGCGCAGCGCTGAGCCAGCGCTGTTCCAGTGCGGTCAGCTCGGCAGCCTGGAGTGCCGGCGCCGCCGCCAGGGCGGCGAGCGCGGAGAGGATCAGGGGCTTGAACACGAAAATTCTCCCAAGGACGATGAAATGCCTATCGGCAATTCTAGCCCGTGAGCAAGCCCTACTTTCGGGAATATTTTCCTCTGTGTCGAGAACGCTAAACTTGTCAGTTTTGCTTTTCGGCTTCCCCGGCGGGCAGCACCGGGGCGACCATGGCCGCCAGGCGCTGCGCCTCGGCTTCCATGGCGGCGGCGGCCGTCGAGGCCTGCAGCAGGGCCGTGGTGCGGCGCGCGCTTTCGGTCTGCGCCCGAGACTGGTCTTCTTCCAGGCCGATCGCCGAGGTGACGGCGGTGACGCGGGCCACCGCGTTGGCGATCGCCTGCAGCGCGCCGGCGTCTTCCATGTGCGCCACCGGACTGCCGACCAGGTCGCGGATATCCTTCACCACGGCCGTGGAACGCAGCGCCAGCGCCTGCAATTCCTGCACGGCGGCGGTCTGTTCTTCGTCGGCTTCGCCGGTACGCAGCGCCTGCACCGCGGCGTCGAGCGCCAGGATATTGGCGCGGAAGGCCAGGCCATCGATGGCGCCGACGATGTCGTCGACGCGCTTGGGCGCAGCCGCGCTTTCCGCGCCGGCTGCCACGGCATCTTCCGCGGGCGCGGGCGCAGCTTGTTCGGCCGCCGGCAGTGCGCGCACCACACGCCAGGTGCCGGCCACGGCCGCCACCACCGCCCCGGCGCACAGCAGCACGATCCACTGCGCGAAACCGGACGCCAGCTGGCGCGTCGAAGCCATGTCCTTGGCCGCGAGTTTCTGCTCGAGTTCGATGAAGCGGTTCAGGCTGGCGAGCCAGTCCGCGAAAGCCGGCGCCACCTGCTGCGACAGCAGGGCGGCCGCGTCGCGCGTCTCCCCCAGCGCATGCAGGGCCAGCACCCGGTCGACCAGCAGGCGGGTGCGGCGTTCCTGTTCCTTGATGGCGGCCAGCGCCTCGCGCTCCGCCGGCTGAATGCCCGGCAGTTCGTGGAACAGCGCGTCCAGCGGCGACGCGGCGCGCGCATAGGCGTCGGCCAGGGTCTTGAGGCGGCCGATGGGGGCGGCCGCGGCGGCGGAATCGGGAGCGAGGACGACGTCGCGCAGCGCGATGGCACGGTCGTAGACGCTGCTGCGCAGTTCGAAGGCGTAGCGCTGCTTGATGCCGCCGACCTCGTCGATGCGGAACAGCAGCTGCTCGATCTGCCCCGCGCGCGCCGCGGCCAGCACGCACAGCGCGATCATCAGGAGGATCACGGCGCCGTAGCCGATGGCCAGCCGCGCGCCAGTGGTAAGGGGCTTCGTCGTCATGTTCTGGTCGTTTGCAGCCCGGGAATTTCTCCCAAGCAATGCAGCGACTATAACATGCCCCTTGTATGGATTGACGCAGCTTTCAGTTCAAGTTAAGTAAACGCGGCGGCACTGTTGCGTCCATACCAATGCCGCCGCTTTCCCTGCTTATTTCGTCAGCGCCGCCGCCGTCACGAAGCTTGGTCGGATGTCGTTCGGCACGCTCGACTTGAGACGGTCGAGGGCCTTTTGCACTTCCGGACGGATCACCACGTACTTCGCCATCATCGCCTTGGCGGCCTCGTAGTCACCGGTGGCTTCGATGGTCAGGAAATCGCGGTCGAGGTCGGTGACCGCGCCCTTGATCTTCTTGAAGTCCACCGAGAACGTGCCGTCGCTATTGGCCACGAAGGCGCCCTTGTCGAGCAGGTAGTTCATCTGGATCGCCATGCCGCGCGCGTGCGAGGACGTCAGCCCGAAATGCAGGGTGCGGAAGGCGGACGCCAGGAAGGTGTTGTACAGCTTGCGCTCGGCAGCGGCGCCCTGCCCCAGCGTGTCCTTCAGCAGGCCCTTGTCCATCATGTAGCCCAGCGCCCACAGGCCGGTGATGTCGGCCTTGGCTTCCTCGATGGTCGAGTAGGTTTCCTTCAGGTCCTGGCGCGGGGTCGATTCCTTGCCGTTCTTTTTCGTGGTGTGCGGGCCGAGGCCGTGCATGATCTCGTGCGCCAGGATGTGGGTGAAGAAGGAGTCGAAATCGAGGTCCTTCTGGTCCTGCGGGCGCAATACCAGCTTGGAGATCGGCTTGAGGGTCGATTCGAACTTCGCTTCCTGCACGTTCTTGAGCATCACGCGCTTGGAACCGCGCTCGCGGATCACACGCTCGTCGTTCGGCAGGTTGTAGGCGGCGGTCTGCACGCCCATGTTGCCGTCGCCGGCGCCGAATACCTGGTTGACCACCACCATCGGGGCGATCGCGCCGACCTTCGGGTTGCGGTACTGCTTGGCGAGCGGCAGGTTGTCTTCCAGTTCCTGCAGGTGCTTGCCGAAGAAGGCCAGCTTCTGCGTTTCCTTCTGGTCGCGGATGCTCACATAGGCTTCGAAGGCGGCCTTGTAGCCAAACAGCTCGTCGTTATAGGTTTCGTACGGGCCGATCGTGACGTCCACCGGCGAGTCCAGGTCCATCCAGGCGAAGTCCGAGGCCAGGTAGTCGTTGGACAGGAAGGCGTCGGCGCGCAGGCTCAGGAATTTCTTGAGCGAGGCGTTGTCGGTGAGCGCGGCCGCTTCGCGCAGCAGCTTGGCCAGCTTCTCCAGGTCCGGGCGGTATTCGTCGGAATACTTCACGGTGCGGAACTTGCCGTCGGGACCGGTGCGGATCACGGTGAAGAACCATTGCGCATCGGCCTTCTGCGCGCTCGGCAAGCCGTTCATCCAGCCCTCCAGCGCTTCCTTGGTGGCGTTCTCCGGGTAGAAGTTGGCGCCCAGCGGTTTCTTGGCCGGGATCTTGATGCCCGCGTACTCGGCCGGCATGAAGGACTGGTTGTCGTCCAGGCTGGACCAGGGGCCCTTGTTCAGCCAGAAGGCGTCCCGGCGCGCGCGGCCGAGTTCGGAATTGTCCTTCTGCAAGGCGGCCCACAGGGCTTCGTTGCCGGCCCAGCGCTGGCGCAGTTGCAGGGTATCGATGATGTTGGCCGCTTCGATCAGCTTGGCCATGGCGGCGCGGTCGCCTTTGGAGAGCTTGGAGGTGTCGGCCTTCAGCTCGACCGGCGCGAAGCGCTTGGCCATGGTGCCCAGTTGGGCGGCCGTGGCGGGTTCGGCCGCATTGGCATAAGCGCCGGCGATGGCTGCGAACAGCACGAGAGGAGCGAGGAATTTCTTCATGGTGTCTCTAGTCAAATAGTTGTAGTCCGGCGATTGTAACGCTTGTCCTGTTACTGCCCTTGCTGCCGGTACAGCGCGGGACCGGCATACTTCATCAGCAAGCCCTTGGGCCCCACCGCCCAGCCCTGCGCCGGGCCGGCAAAACCGACCGTGTTCATCGGCGTCCTGTCGAGCTCGACCCAGGTACGGCCAGCGTCGGGCGAATAGCCCGATCCGGCCAGGCCGGCGGCCACCAGCGCGCGCGGCGCGCCCGGCACCGGCACCACCACCGACATGTAGCCGGCCGGCGCCACCTGTACCGGCGTCCAGCTGGCGCCGCCGTCGACGGTATAGGCGCCGTTGGTGCCGGCCATGCGGGTTTCCTTGTAGTCGCCGCCGGCGGCAAAACCTTCTTTCGGATTCAGGAAGGCGACCGAGAACACGCCGCGCGCGGCCGCGCCGGCCGGGATCGGTGTGGACGACACGCGCCAGGTCTTGCCGCGATCGGTGGAGTGGAACACGCGCGAACTGGCGCTGCCGCCAGTGGCGATCCAGGCGTCGGTGCTGCCTGCCACCGTGAGGCAGGTGCCGCTGGCGGCGAAGGCGCCCTCGTTCGGCATCGCCTCCAGTCCCTTGGCCGGGACTTCCTGCCAGCTGCGGCCGCCGTCGCTCGTCGTGTAGACCTGGAAGCTGCCCTTGACCGGGTCGCCGAACAGGATGCCGTTGTCCTTGTCCCAGAAAGCCAGCGCGTCCCAGAAGCCCTCGGCTACTGCGTTGGTGGTGACCAGCTGCCAGGTCGCGCCGCCGTCCCCGGTGCGGTAGATGCGCGAGGCCGCGCCGGGCCCCGCCCCCATCACGACGGCCGTCTGCGCGTCGAAAGCGTGGATGTCGCGAAAATCGATCTTGTCGGCATCCGGCACCTGCATCGCCTGCCACGCCTTGCCGTCGACCGTGCGCAGCACGGTGCCCTTGGCGCCGCTGGCCCAGGCGACCTTGCCGCTCACGACCGACAGGCCGCGCAGTTCGGCGCCGGTGCCGCTGGGGACGGCTTGCCAGTGCTGGGAAGAGGATGAGGCGGAGGCTGCGCTGGAGGCCAGGAGGGCGGCGATGAGCAAGGCGCGTGCGGGCAGGAACATGGGTGCGGATCTTCGTATGCTTGAGTGATCACGCATTGTAGCCTGCTGCTCCGGTGCAAAGCCGGATGATCTTGCAGCCGCTTGAACGCCCGGTCGGCGAAGCCGACCACCCTAGGCTATCTCCTTCCCAGGCGCGCCCCACCGCGCCAGGAAGCGCGGCGCCAGGAAGCGCGGCGCCAGCTTGCCCAACGTTTAGAGTTGTTTTACCGCAGCATTTTTTGACCATATGGTCAAAAACGGGTCTGTGCGTCATCGCACCGACCCTGGGCAAGCTTTTATGACAATCTGACATCCTTATTAATGGAGGATGTCATGAACAATAAAACGACAGCGGCTGTTCGCCGCGAGGAGGAAGCATGAGCAAGTCTTCCCGTTACGAATGGCGCGACCAGCAGGCTTCCCTGCAGGAACGCATGAAGGGATTCCTGCAAAACCCGAACAACGAACAGCTGGAAGCGGTCGTTGCGGAAATGCGCGCCTATGCCGCCGCTGCCCAGTCCGGCAGCATCGACATCCCGGCACGCTTCATCGCATTTACCTGAACGCACCGGCACACCGAAAAGCCGCCCCGCGCAAGCCGGGCGGCTTTTTTTTGCGGTGTCGCCGCGCTCAGCCGGCCATGACCGGCGCCGGTGTATCCTGGGAGCGGGGCTCGAAGTCGAACAGCCGGCTCAGGCAATACACCTTGCGCGGGGCACGGTGGCGTTCGTGGATCTCGCGGGTCATGACTTCGACCCGGCGCGGCTGGAGCGACAGCTGGCGCGGATCGATGTAATCCGGCGCAGCTTCCGCAAAACGCGCGGCGAGCTGCTGGGAAACCGTGCCGTGGACGAGATGCGGCTCGCCATGCACGGTAGTCCTGAGTTCGAAGCAGCGCGTTTCGGGCAGGACGAATACCGTCCCGATGTATTCATTGCCGTATTCAACCATGGCACTCTCCCCCTGTGGCTTGACACGCAAGCGGCGGCAAGTGGCTCACCGCCACACGCTCCCATCATACAAGTCAATACAGCGAAGCGATGCTGTCACGATTGAAAATCTTCCACAGCGCTGCGGCGAGCCGATGCCCGCAGGCTATCCAAGCTTGCCTATCTCGCCCAGCAGCAGGAACAAGCCGCCATATGTCAGGCCGGCCATCAGGATCGCCAGCAAGACGCCCAACAAGGGATAGTAATTGAATGCGCGCGCCGTTTCGCGCTTTTCTACGGGCTGATCGGCGGCTTCCAGAGGAGGTACTGCGGTCATGCTTGTGCTGCCAAAATAATGGGACAGCGAGTATAAGCGAGAAAAAATGCACTGCAAATAATTGTTAGTTAATTGCAATTATGTTGCCACAAAGATGCTTGTTCATTATCTGCGGATGTGACAAAAAAAGGGACCGCGTGAACGGTCCCTTGCTTACTGCCTGCGCTTGAGAGAGCGCTTACTTCTTGCGTGCCGGCGGCAGGTCGGTGCAGACGCCCTTGTAGGCTTCCGCCGCCATGCCGATCGATTCGCCCAGGGTCGGGTGCGGGTGGATGGTCTTGCCGATGTCCACGCCGTCCGCGCCCATCTCGATGGCCAGCGCCACTTCGCCGATCATGTCGCCGGCATTGGTGCCGACGATGGTGCCGCCGATGATGCGCTTGGTCTCGGCGTCGAACAGCAGCTTGGTGAAGCCCTCTTCGCGGCCGTTGGCGACCGCGCGGCCGCTGGCGTTCCACGGGAAGTGGCCCTTCTCGACCTGGATGCCCTTCTGCTTGGCTTCCTCTTCGGTCAGGCCGACCCACGCCACTTCCGGATCGGTGTAGGCCACCGACGGGATCACCTTGGCGTCGAAGAAGGCCTTCTCGCCGTGCGCCGCTTCCGCCGCCACGTGGGCCTCGTGCACCGCCTTGTGCGCCAGCATCGGCTGGCCCACCAGGTCGCCGATGGCGAAGATGTGCGGCACGTTGGTGCGCATCTGGCCGTCCACGCCGATGAAGCCGCGCTCGGTCACCGCCACGCCGGCCTTCTCGGCGGCGATCTTCTTGCCGTTCGGGCTGCGGCCCACGGCCACCAGCACCAGGTCGTACAGCTGCGGCTCGGGCGCGCTGGCCCCGGCTTCCGCTGCCTCGAACGAGACCTTGATCCCTTCCGGCAACGCTTCCACGCCGACGGTCTTGGTCTTCAACATGATGTTGTCGAAGCGGTGCGCGTTGTACTTCTGCCAGACCTTGACGGCCTCGCGGTCGGCGCCCTGCATCAGGCCGTCCATCATCTCGACCACGTCGATGCGCGCACCCAGGGTCGAGTACACGGTGGCCATCTCCAGGCCGATGATGCCGCCGCCGATGACCAGCATGCGCTTGGGCACCTGGCGCAGTTCCAGCGCGCCGGTCGAATCGACGATGCGCGGGTCTTCCGGCACGAAGGGCAGCTTCACCACCGAGGAACCGGCGGCGATGATCGCCTTGGCGAACTTGACGACCTTCTTCGAGCCGTCGGCTGCGGTGACTTCGATGTGGTTGGGGCTGAGGAACTGGCCCACGCCCTGCACCACATTGACCTTGCGCGCCTTGGCCATGAAGTTCAGGCCGCCGGTCATCTTCTTGATCACGCCATCCTTGTAGGCGCGCAGCTTGTCGATGTCGACGTCGGGCTTGGCGAAGGAGACGCCCAGGTCGGCCATGTGCGCGGTCTCGTCCATGATGTGGGCCACGTGCAGCAGCGCCTTGGACGGGATGCAGCCCACGTTCAGGCAGACGCCGCCCAGGGTCGCGTACTTCTCGACCAGCACGGTGTTCATGCCCAGGTCGGCCGCGCGGAAGGCGGCCGAGTAGCCGCCCGGGCCGGCGCCCAGCACCATCATTTCGCATTCGATGTCCACCGGGCCGCTGTAGCTGGCCGCGCCCGGCGCAGGCGCCGCAGCGGGGGTGGCCGCCGGCGCCGGATGGGCCGGCGCATACGAGTCGGTCGGCGCGGCGGCGGCGGTCGGCGCCGCTGCCTGCGCGCCGATCCCTGCTGCCGGCTTGGCTTCTGCAGCCGGCGCAGCACCGGCGCCCGACTCTTCCACCATCAGCAGCAGCGAACCTTCGTTCACCTTGTCGCCGACTTTCACTTTGACTTCCTTGACCACGCCGGCGTTCGTCGACGGGATCTCCATGCTGGCCTTGTCCGACTCGACGGTCACCAGGGACTGGTCGACCTTGATGGTGTCGCCCGGCTTGACCAGCAGTTCGATGATCTCGACGTCCTTGAAGTCGCCGATGTTCGGTACTTTTACCTCAACAGTGCTCATTCGGCGCTCCTTACAGAAGGGTCTTGCGCAGGTCGGCCAGCACGTCCGCCAGGTAGGCGGCGAAGCGAGCGGCGCCCGCGCCGTCGATCACGCGGTGGTCGTAGGACAGCGACAGCGGCAGCATCAGGCGTGGCTGGAAGGTGGAACCGTCCCACACCGGCTTCATCGCCGACTTCGACAGGCCCAGGATCGCCACTTCCGGCGCATTGATGATCGGCGTGAAGGCCGTGCCGCCAATGCCGCCCAGCGAGGAGATGGTGAAGGTCGCGCCCTGCATCGCGGCTGGGCTCAGCTTGCCTTCGCGCGCCTGTGCGGAGAGCTCGCCCATTTCGACGGCGATCTGCGAAATCGTCTTCTTGTCGGCATCCTTCACGACCGGGACCACCAGGCCGTTCGGCGTGTCCGCCGCGAAGCCGATGTTGTAGTACTGCTTGACGATCAGGCTGGCGCCGTCTTCCGACAGCGACGAATTAAATTGCGGGAACTTCTTCAGTGCCGCAACCGAGGCTTTGATCACGAAGGCCAGCATGGTCAGCTTGACGCTTGATTTCTGCTTGGCCAGCGCGGCGTTCGAATCGACGCGGAACTGCTCCAGGTCGGTGACGTCGGCGTCCTCGAAGTGGGTCACGTGCGGGATCATGACCCAGTTGCGGTGCAGGTTCGGGCCGGAGATCTTCTTGATGCGCGGCAGGGCCACGGTCTCGGTCGGGCCGAACTTCGAGAAGTCCAGCGACGGCCAGGCCAGCACTTCCATGCCGCCGCCCGAACCACCCTTCGACGGTGCCGCGGAGGTCGGGCCGGCGGCCATCACGCCCTTGACGAAGTTCTGCACGTCCTGCTGGGTGATGCGGCCTTTCGGGCCGGTGCCCGGCACGCGCGCCAGGTCCACGCCCAGTTCGCGGGCGAACTTGCGGATCGACGGCGAGGCGTGGGCTTTCGAACCGGTCACGCCCTGTGCCGGGGCGGCTGCGGCAGGCGCCGGGGCGGCGGCGGCAGGAGCAGGCGCAGCTGCGGCGGCCGGTGCTGCGGCAGGCGCCGGGGCAGCGGCTGCAG